>CALLYQ010000234.1 GCA_937858875.1 uncultured Lautropia sp.
CTGCGCGCGGCCGGGCTGCTTCACGCCGCGGCGCTCGTCTGCCAGCGCCGCACGCGCATCGTCGGCGCCGGACTCGATGGGCGCGCAGGCCACGACGATCGCGCGGGGCGGAACGAACCAGAACAGGAGAAGCATCGATGCAGGCTCGCATTCGCAAGCTGATCGTGCAGGTCGAGGAGACCCGCAGCGAAATGGGACAGGCCGTCGAACCGCCGGTGCGCAAGGCGCTGGCGATGGCGGTCATCCAGAACCCCTGCGCCGGCCGCTACGTCGAGAATCTCGACGAACTGATCGCGATCGGCGAAGAACTCGGCGCGCTGCTCGGCGAGCGCTGCGTGCAGGCGCTCGGCATCGAGCCGGCGCGTGCCCACAGCTACGGCAAGGCGGCGATCGTCGGCGAGAACGGCGAACTCGAACACGCCGCAGCGATCCTTCATCCGAAACTCGGCGCACCGCTGCGAAAGGCGGTCGAGAAGGGCGCCGCGCTGGTACCTTCGGCCAAGAAGCGCGGCGGCATGGGCGTGGCGATCGATGTGCCGCTCGGTCACAAGGATGCCGCCTTCGTGCGCAGCCACTTCGACGCGGTCGATGCGCCGCGTGCCGACGAGATCCTCGTGGCCGTTTCCGTGACCGACGGCGGCCGGCCCTTGCCGCGGGTCGGCGGGCTGCAGGTCGCCGAGATCGAGGGCAAGGACGGCCTGCGCTGATCACGAATCGACCGCCATCGTTCCCCCGACGAATTTCCTCAACGACAAACCCCGCGTACGCTGACCGTCCGACCCACCAGGAGACAACGCGATGTTCCCGAAGACCCTCGTCACCACCGCCGCCGCCTCTGTGGTCGCGGTCACTGCGCTCGCCGCCGCGCTCGTCGCCGCGCCGGTTGCCGCGCAAGGCGTCATCAAGATCGGCGAGATCAACAGCTACAAGGCGCAGCCGGCCTTTCTCGAGCCCTACCGCAAGGGGATGGAACTGGCCGTCGAGCAGGTCAACGCCGCCGGCGGCGTCAACGGCAAGAAGCTTGAACTGGTGATTCGCGACGACAACGCGAATCCCGGCGAGGCGGTGCGTGCCGCGGAGGAACTGGTGTCGCGCGAGCGCGTCGACGTGCTGACCGGTTCGTTCCTGTCGCACATCGGGCTCGCGCTGACCGATTTCGCCAAGCAGAAGAAGTTTTTCTTCCTGGCGGCCGAGCCGCTGACCGACAAGATCACCTGGGAGAACGGCAACCGCTACACGTTCCGGCTGCGTCCGTCGACCTACATGCAGGTCGCGATGCTGGTGCCCGACGCGGTCAAGCTGAACAAGAAGCGCTGGGCGCTCGTCTATCCGAACTACGAATACGGCCAGTCGGCCGCAGCCACGTTCAAGCAACTGATGAAGGCCGCGCAGCCCGACATCGAGTTCGTCGCCGAGCAGGCGCCGCCGCTGGGCAAGGTCGACGCCGGCAGCGTCGTCCAGGCGCTGGCCGACTCGAAGCCCGATGCGATCTTCAACGTGCTGTTCGCCGCCGACCTGTCGCGCTTCGTTCGCGAAGGCAACACGCGCGGACTGTTCAAGGATCGCGAGGTCGTCAGCCTGCTGACCGGCGAACCCGAGTACCTCGACCCGCTCAAGAGCGAGACGCCCGACGGCTGGCTGGTCACCGGCTACCCGTGGTACGGCATCGACACGCCCGAGCACAAGGCCTTCCTCGACGCCTACCAGAAGCGCTTCGACGACTATCCGCGCCTGGGCACGATCGTCGGCTACAGCGCGATCAAGTCGCTGGCGGCGGGGCTCGCCAAGGCCGGCTCGGCCGACACCGAGAAGATGATCGCCGCGTTCCGCGGGCTCGAGGTCGAGACGCCGTTCGGCAAGATCCACTATCGCCCGCAGGATCACCAGTCGACGATGGGCGGCTACGTCGGACGCACGAAGAACGACGGCGGCAAGGGCGTGATGGTCGACTACCGCTATGTCGACGGGGCCGACGTGCAGCCGTCCGACGAAGTCGTCGCGAAGCTGCGCTCGGCCGGCAACTGAGCCGACAGCCCGCTAGCCGAGCGCGAGCGCTTCCCATGCTTCGACAGCCTTCCAGCCGCGGATCGCCATCGTGAGTTTCTCGGGCTTCATCGTCCAGCTGCTGAACGGACTGGCCGGCGCGTCGTCGCTGTTTCTGGTCGCCGTCGGCCTGTCGCTGATCTTCGGCGTCACGCGGATCGTCAATTTCGCGCATGGCTCGTTCTACATGCTCGGCATCTACGTCGCGTGGACGCTGGTCGAGCGGCTCGGCGCCGGGCTCGGCTTCTGGCCGGCGCTGGTGCTGGCGGCGCTGGTCGTCGGTGTGTTCGGCGCGATCGTCGAGGTGCTGCTGCTGCGCCGGATCTACCGCGCACCCGAGCTGTTCCAGCTGCTGGCCACCTTCGCGCTGGTGCTGGTCATCAAGGACGGCGTGCTTTGGCTCTGGGGCCCCGAGGAGCTGCTGGGGCCGCGCGCGCCGGGCCTGTCCGGTTCGGTCACGATCCTCGGGCGGCAGTTTCCCGAGTACGAGCTGTTCCTGATGGTGATCGGGCCGGTCGTGCTCGGGCTGCTGTGGCTGCTGCTCACGAAGACGCGCTGGGGCACGCTGGTGCGCGCGGCCACGCAGGATCGCGAGATGGTCGGCGCGCTCGGCGTGAACCAGGCCTGGCTGTTCACCGCGGTGTTCGCGCTCGGCGCGATGCTCGCCGGCCTCGGCGGTGCGCTGCAGCTGCCGCGCGAACCGGCCAACCTCGAGATGGACCTGCACGCGATCGGCTCGGCCTTCGTCATCGTCGTCGTCGGGGGCATGGGCTCGATTCCGGGTGCCTACATCGCGGCGCTGATCGTTGCCGAACTGAAGGCGATCTGCATCTGGCTCGGCGTCGTCGAGCTGTTCGGCGTCCGCGTCTCGTTCTCGCAGCTCACGCTGGTCGTCGAGTTCCTCGTGATGGCGGTCGTGCTGGTCTGGCGGCCCTGGGGCCTGCTCGGCAGGCCGGTGGCCGCGAGCCGCCACGTCGGCGGCGCCGAAGCGCCGCTGCGGCCGGCCTCGCCGGCCTTCGTCGCGGCAGGCGCCGCGCTGCTCGTCGCGCTGGCGCTTCTGCCCACGCTCGCCAGCGAATCGCCGTACACGGTCGTGCTCGCGATCGACCTGCACATCGCCGCGCTGTTCGCCACGAGCCTGCACTTCATCATGGGGCCGGGCGGCATGCATTCGTTCGGTCATGCCGCGTATTTCGGGCTCGGCGCCTACGGTGCCGCGCTGCTGGTGCGTGCCGCCGGCGTGCCGATGGAAGTCACGCTTTTCGCCGCGCCGCTGGTGGCCGGGCTCGGCGCGCTCGTCTTCGGCTGGTTCTGCGTGCGGCTGTCGGGCGTGTACCTGGCGATGCTCACGCTGGCCTTCGCGCAGATCGCCTGGGCGGCGGCGTTCCAGTCCGTCTCCATCACCGGCGGTGACAACGGCGTGCTCGGCATCCGGCCCGCCG
>CALLYQ010000235.1 GCA_937858875.1 uncultured Lautropia sp.
CATGAACCAGTTCAACCACGGCCGCGTGCTGTTCGTCGGCGACGCCGCGCACCTGCTGCCGATCTTCGGCGTGCGCGGCGCCAATACGGCCTTCCAGGACGCGCAGTCGCTGGGCTGGCACCTGGCCTTCGTCGCCAAGGGGCTCGCGGACCGCAAGCTGCTCGAGAACTTCAGCACCGAGCGCGTGGGCGCCGCCCGCGAGATCATCGACGAAGCCGGCAAGAGCACCCGTTTCATGACGCCGCCGACGCCAGGCTTCCGCCTGCTGCGCGACGCCGTGCTGTCGCTGTCGCTGACGCAGGATTTCGTGCGCCCGCTCTATCACTGGCGCACGTCGCGGCCGCACGAATACTCGAACTCGCTGCTGAACAGCCCCGGCGACGACAACGCGCTGTTCACCGCGGGCCCCGCGGCCGGGGCGCCGCCTCGGAACATCCGGCTCGCCGCCGACGACTACCTGCTCGATCACCTGGGCGGCGGCTTCGAGCTCATCTACTTCACGGCCGGCCCGGCGATTCCCGAGACGATCCAGCAGGTCGTGTCGGCCGCGCGCGAGCGCGGCGTGCCGCTGCGCGTGATCGCCGTCGGTGCAGACCGGCCCGTCGACGGCGCCGACCTGACTTTCGCAGACGCCGACGGTCACTTCCGCGAGCGCTACGGCGTCCATGCCAACGGCGCCGGCTACCTGCTGCGCCCGGACCAGCACGTCTGCGCGCGCTGGCTGACGCTCGACGCAACGCGGCTGCAAGCCGCGCTGAAGACCGCGCTGCCCCGCTGAGTCCGCGCCACCCGAACGACGCCAGAGGATTCCCGATGACCCCACGGACCCAACTCGAAAGCGCACAAGCCCGGACCGGCCTGTCCATTCCCGATCTCGAGACCGTCTACGACGTGCTCGCCGACGCGATCGACGCGGCAGGACCGGAGAAGGCCCAACTCTTTCTCGTCAAGCTCGCACTGCTGAACGCCAACGCGCTTGGCCAGACCGAACTGTTCCGCCGGCACGTGCAGGCGGCGCTCGAAAACCTTTGATGGAAAAAACCCCATGACTCAGGCAACGGCCCCCAGGCTGGACATCGGGCGCGTGCTCGACGATGGCCCATTCACCGCGATGCAGAAAACGGTCGTCTTCATGGCCGCGATGGCGATCGTGCTCGACGGCTTCGACGGCCAGTTCATCGGCTTCGCAATCCCGCTGATCATTCAGGAATGGGGCGTCACGCGAGAGGCCTTCTCTCCGGCGATCGCCACCGGGTTGATCGGCATGGCCGTCGGCATGGCCGTCGCCGGCGCGATCGCCGACCGGATCGGCCGACGCCGGGTGCTCGCCGCCAGCGTGCTGCTGTTCGGATCCGCGACGATCGCGATCGGCTTCTCGCCCGACCTCTGGACGATCATCTTGCTGCGCTTCGTCGCCGGACTGGGCATCGGCGGTGCGCTTCCCTGCGCGTCGACGATGACCGCGGAATATGCGCCGGCCCGCGCGCGCACGCTGGCAGTCTCTCTGACGATCGTGTCGTTTCCGCTCGGCGGCATGCTCGCCGGGATCTTCGCCGGCTACATCCTGCCGCTGTACGGATGGCGCGGCCTGTTCATCATCGGCGGCTCGATCCCCGTCCTGTATTCGTTCGTGCTGTTCGCGCTGCTGCCCGAGTCGCCGCGGTTCCTGGCCCACCATCGCGAGCGCTGGCCCGAACTGGTCAAGCTGCTCGGCCGGATGAAGCGGCCGACCGCCGCCGGCACGCAGTTCGCCGATGCCGTCGAAGCAGTCGCCAGCGCCCGCCCGAAGGCCGGCTTCGGCGCGCTGTTCCGCGACGGCCTCGCGCGCGACACGATCTTCGTCTGCACGGCATTCTTCATGGTCGTGCTGTCGCTGTACAGCGCGTTCAGCTGGCTGCCCACGATGCTCAACGCCGAGGGCCTGCCGGTCGCGCTCGCCGGCCAGGGACTGACCGCCCATAACCTCGGCGGCGTCATCGGCGCATTGATCTGTGCGGTGATGATCGCGCGCTTCGGCTCGCGCTGGCCCATGGTGCTGTCCGGCCTCGCCGCCGGGCTGAGCGCGCTCGCGATGACGGGGCTCGACGTGCAGAGCAATGCCGCGCTGCTGATCTTCGGCTTCGGCGTCCACGGGCTGTTCGTCAACGCGGTGCAGGTGTCGCTGTACGCGTTGTGCGCCCACGTCTATCCGACCGACGTCCGGGCCACCGGCACCGCGCTGGGCCTGGCGGTCGGCCGCGGCGGCGGCGTCGTCAGCTCCTTCATCGGCGCCTGGGTCATCACCTCGGGTGGCGCCAACGGCTTCCTGACGCTGCTGGCGTTCGGCATGATCGCTTCCGCAGTGGCGCTGTTGTTCGTCCGGCGCCATATTCCTCCCGTACCCACGCAGGGCGGCACGGCGCCCGCCCCCGTGGGATCCCACTGACCGATTGCTGTCCCAGCGAGAGACCGACATGTCCAATACGAAAGAGCTTTACCAGAGCGGCTTCGCCAACGAGTTCGCCACCGAGGCGCTGCCCGGCGCCCTGCCCGATGGCCGCAACTCGCCGCAGCGCGCTGCCTACGGCCTGTATGCCGAGCAGATGTCGGGCACGGCTTTCACCGCGCCGCGCCACGCGAACCGGCGCAGCTGGCTGTACCGGATCCGGCCCGCCGCCGTGCACCTGCCCTTCGAACCGAGCAGCACAGGTTCACGCTGGCTGAGCCGCTTCGACGAAATACCGACGCCGCCCAACCAGATGCGCTGGGACCCGCTGCCGATGCCGGATGCGCCGACCGACTTCGTCGACGGCATGACGACGATGGCCGGCAATGGTGCCCCGAATGCCGGCCGCGGCTGCGGCATCCACCTGTACGCGGCCAACCGCTCGATGAGCGACCGCTTCTTCTACGACGCCGACGGCGAGATGCTGATCGTGCCGCAGCAGGGCCGCCTGCTGCTGGCCACCGAAATGGGCCGCATCGAAGTCGAACCGCAGGAGATCGCGGTGATCCCGCGCGGCGTGCGCTTCCAGGTCGAACTGCTCGACGGCAGTGCACGCGGCTACGTCTGCGAGAATTACGGCGCGCTGTTCAAGCTGCCCGACCTCGGCGTGATCGGCTCCAACGGGCTGGCCAATCCGCGCGACTTCCGCACGCCGGTGGCGGCCTACGAAGACCGCGAAGGCAAGTTCGAGCTGGTGACGAAATTCCAGGGCCGGTTCTGGCGCGCCGAGATCGGCCATTCGCCGCTCGACGTCGTCGCCTGGCACGGCAACTACGCGCCCTATAAATACGACCTGCGCCGCTTCAACACGATCGGCTCGATCAGCTACGACCACCCGGATCCGTCGATCTTCCTGGTGCTGCAGTCGCCCAGCGATACCCCGGGGGTGGATACGATCGACTTCGTCATCTTCCCGCCGCGCGTGCTGTCGATGCAGGACACGTTCCGCCCGCCCTGGTTCCATCGCAACTTCGCCAGCGAGTTCATGGGCCTGATCCACGGTGCCTACGACGCGAAGGCCGAGGGTTTCTCGCCCGGTGGCGCGAGCCTGCACAATTGCATGACCGGCCACGGTCCGGATGCCGATACCTTCGCGAAGGCGAGCGCGGCCGACACGTCGAAGCCCGACTACATCAAGGACACGATGGCCTTCATGTTCGAAACGCCCACGGTCATTCACCCGACGCGTTTCGCGCTCGAGACCGCACAGCTGCAGCACGAGTACTACCGTTGCTGGCAAGGGCTGGAGAAGCACTTCGATCCGGAAAAGCGCTGAATGCGGCCCCGGGGCGTCTCGCCCCGAATCACAACCACCGAACGAGGAAAATGAGATGTACGCGATCAACGAAACCCATGACCCGGCGCTGCGCAGCTGGGTCGAATCCGCCAACACCGAGGACACCGATTTTCCGATCCAGAACCTGCCGTTCGCGGTGTTCCGCCGACGCGGCAGCAACGAAGCCTTTCGCGGCGGTGTGGCGATCGGCGACCGGATCGTCGACCTGGCTGCCGCCAGCGCGGCCGATGTCTTCTCCGGCGAAGCCGCGAACGCTGCGCAGGCCGCCGGCGGCGACCGACTGAACGCGCTGATGGCGCTCGGCCCACGCGCATGGTCGGCGCTGCGCCTGGCCCTGTCGCGCGCCTTGCGCGAGGGTGCCGAAGCACGTGCCGCACTCGAACCCACGCTGGTCGAGCAGGCGCAGGCCGAGTTCACGGTGCCGGCCCATATCGGCGACTACACCGACTTCTACATCGGTATCAACCATGCGACGGCGGTAGGCAAGCTGTTCCGCCCCGACAATCCGCTGCTGCCGAACTACAAGTGGGTGCCGATCGGGTACCACGGGCGAGCTTCGTCGATCGTCGTCAGCGGGCATCCGGTTCGGCGGCCGCTGGGCCAGACCAAGGGCAGCGACGACACGCCACAGTTCGGCCCCTGCCAGCGGCTGGACTACGAACTGGAGCTCGGCTACCTCATCGGCCCCGGCAACGAACACGGACAGCCGATCGCCATCGAAGACGCGGAGGCCCATCTGTTCGGCGTCGCGCTATTCAACGACTGGTCGGCGCGCGATATCCAGGCATGGGAATACCAGCCGCTAGGTCCCTTCCTGTCGAAGAACTTCGGCAGCACGATCGCCCCATGGGTCGTCACGATGGAAGCGCTGGCGCCATTCCGTGCGCGATTCTCGCGTCCCGACGGCGATCCGCAGCCACTGCCTTACCTCGACTCGTCGGCCAATCGCGAGCAGGGCAGCCTGGACATCGTTCTCGAGACCTGGCTGCAGACCGCTGCGATGCGCGAAGCTGGCCAGTCCGCCACGCGACTGACCCACGGCAATGCGCGAGAAGCAACCTACTGGACTGCGGCCCAGCTGGTCGCGCATCACACAGTCGGCGGCTGCAATCTGCAGCCCGGCGACCTGCTCGGCTCCGGAACGCTATCGGGCCCGCGTCTCGAACAGGCCGGATCGCTGCTCGAACTGACCAGCGGAGGCAAGCAACCGATCACGCTGCCCAACGGCGAAACGCGCCGTTTTCTCGCCGACGGCGACGAGTTGACACTGCGCGCCTGGTGCGAACGCGAAGGCGCGCGGCGGATCGGATTCGGCGAGTGCAGCGGCACGATCATGGCCCCGCACGGCTGAGGCGAAATCCGAGCGGGGAGCGGCAGGCGGTGGCGTCGAAGGCGCTGTTCGGGAGGAACCCCCGGCACCTCCTGCGCTTCCCCATCGTTCGCATGGCGTTCGCGCGCAACGGACGCCGGCGTGCTGCTCGGACATTTCGCGATCAGCCCAACCCGCCCCCACGCCTTTGTCCGCACCGGCCTTTGCCCGCCCGACCAACGCAGCCCGGCATCAAGGAAACGGCGACCGTGGCCTCGGTACCGCGGCGGATTGCCGCGTTCCCATCATCGCACGGGACAAGCGGCCTGCAACGGCCAGTACCAGCTCCTTGTGCCCGAGCAGGATCTCCTCGGTCAGGCGCGATATCGGTCCGGAGATGCAGATCGCTCCGAGCAGCATCCAGTTCATGCTGTACACCGGCGCCGCAATGCTCGACACCTCGGGGTCGCGCTCACCAAGCGAAATCATGTAGCCGGCGCGCCTGATCGACTCGTAGGGCTCGCCATCCTCGCCCGAGAATGCGAGGATCACCCGCCCCGGGCTGCCCAGCTCGAGCGGAAGGCCTGCGCCCACGCGAACATGATGCCGAATGGATTTCGGCCCTTCCACGCGCGCCACGCAGATGCGCTGGTTTCCTTCCCGCACGTAGAACGTGGCGCTTTCGCCGGTCGCGATGCTCAACTCGCGCAGCATCGGCTCGACCACGTCGTGCACGTTGAACGTGGCCTGATAGCACGCGCCCAGCCAGCCCGCAGCCCGTGCCAGTCGCCAGCTGCCGTCCGCACCCTGCGCGAGGTAGTCATCGATGGCCAGCGTCCGGGCGAGCCGCAGCACGGTGGAACGGTGATAGCCGGTGCGCCGGCTCAGTTCGGCCAACGACAGCTGCGCGTCCTGCACCCCGAACGCCTCGAGGATCCGCATGGCGCGGCGGACTGCCGTGACGCCCTCCTCATCTACCGGCCGGACGGCATCATCCCGTTCAATATCGTTCATACCGTGGAACATGTATCGCCTGACAAGACATTATTGTACTGTGTGAAACACAAAAATAAAATGCAGCCACCCTTCAATCACATCGGAGACTGCGATGAACGTCCTGGGTGGCTTGCTTACGAGCCTGGTGCTGGCCTGCTCGATCCTCCCCGCGGCCGCTCAGGCCGAATACCCTGAAAGGGCCATCCGCCTGATCGTTCCTTTTCCGCCGGGGGGCGGCACCGATGCGCTGGCGCGCCAGGCGGCCAGCAAGGTGGCAGCGAACACCGGCTGGACCATCGTGACCGAGAACCGACCTGGTGCCGGCGGCAACCTCGGTGTGGATGCCGTAGCCAAGGCACCGGCCGACGGCTACATGCTGGTGCTGGGGCAGACCAGCAACCTGGCGATCAACCCCACGCTGTACGCCAAGCTGCCTTACGACCCGGAGCGGGACCTGACACCGATCGGGCTGGTCGCGAGCGCGCCGCTGGTGCTGGTCGTCGCCGCCGACTCTCCATACAAGACCGTGGCAGACATCGTGACCGCGGCGAAGCGCCAACCCGGCGCGCTGAACTACGCCAGCTCGGGCA
>CALLYQ010000236.1 GCA_937858875.1 uncultured Lautropia sp.
ATGCGGTCAATCTCGAGGTCGACCTGATCGCGCGCTATGTCGAGCGCATGCTCGGCGAGGCGGGCGGCGGCGATTCGAAGAGCAGCCAGTCGGCGCGTGCGTAGAAGCAGCCGGGCGGCGCGCCTGGTTCAGGCTCAGAGGCCGGTCACCGACGGCGTGATGCCCGGCAGCGCCCCGTCGACGAGTTCCGCGAACAGCGCCGACGCGGCGCCAACCTCGGCCTCGCCGAAATCCAGGAAAGCGCGCGGCTGGCCGAAATGCGGTCGGCGCAGCACGACGGTCGCGTCGGCGATCACGATGCCGCGCGAAAAGCCACGCGTCGACGGGTCGCTGCGCAGCACCTGCAGCCGCGGCGTCCGGCGCCTGAGCAGCGCGAGCAGGCGCGCGCAGCGCCGCTCGATGAAGCCCGGGTCGTGGACGACGACCGTGACCGCGGCGTCCCGATGCCGCTCGAGCAGCGCCTGCACGGCGTCGGCGAAACCCTTGCGTTCGAGACCCCAGAATTCGCCGCTGTCGTCGAACAGTTGCAGCTTGCGCTGAGTGCGGCCGACGATGCGATCGAAGCCGGCGAGCGCCTCGCTGCGGGTATCGAAACGCCGGTAGCTTTCGAAGTCTTCGAGATTCATCAGGGGCGCATTCTGGCAGAGCGCCGGGGCGGCTGCAGCGGGCCCGGCCTGTCCGGCGATTGCGGCCGACCGGCGGTCCGCTTGCACTCCGGCGCAGCGTAGAATGCGGGCCATGACGCTTTCCAGCACGCCCGAGATCATCGCCGAAATGAAGGCCGGCCGGATGGTCATCCTCGTCGACGAGGAAGACCGCGAGAACGAGGGCGACCTCGTCCTGGCCGCCGATTTCGTCAGCGCCGAGGCCATCAACTTCATGGCCCGCTATGGCCGCGGGCTGATCTGCCTGACCTTGACCGAGGAGCGCTGCAGGCAGCTCAGGTTGCCGCTGATGGTGTCGAGCAACGGCACCGTGCACGGCACCAACTTCACCGTGTCGATCGAGGCCGCAGAAGGTGTCACGACCGGCATCTCGGCAGCCGACCGCGCCCGCACGGTGCAGGCGGCCGTGGCACCGGACGCCAAGCCCGAAGATCTCGTCCAGCCGGGCCACATCTTTCCGCTGAAGGCGCAGCCTGGCGGCGTGCTGATGCGTGCCGGCCATACCGAAGCCGGCTGCGATCTCGCGCAACTGGCCGGCATGTCGCCTGCCGCCGTGATCTGCGAGATCCTGAAGGACGACGGCACGATGGCGCGGCTGCCCGATCTCGTCGAGTTCGCGCGCGAACACGGGCTGAAGATCGGCACGATCGCCGACCTGATCCAGTACCGCAGCGCGAACGAAAGCTTGATCGAGCGGCTGTCCGAGCGCCCGGTCGATACGCCCTGGGGGCCTTTCCGGCTCGTTGCGTATCGCGACAAGCCTTCGGGCTCTCCGCACCTCGCGCTGGTGCGCGGCGAGATCTCGGCCGAGCGCGAGGCGCTCGTACGCGTTCACGAGCCGCTGACCGTGCTCGACCTGCTCGATGCGGGCAGCACCAGCCATTCGTGGCCGGTCGTTCGAGCGATGCAGCGGATCGCCGACCACGGCGAAGGCGTCGCGGTGCTGCTCAATTGCGCCCAGCCTGCCGACGTGCTGCTCGGCGAACTGCGAGCGTCGGATCCGCAAGGCCAGCCCGGCGACGAGGCCGGCGTCCGGGCGCGCCGGCGCAGCGGCAAGCTGGACCTCAGAACCTACGGCATCGGCGCGCAGATCCTCAAGGATCTCGGCGTCGGCCGCATGCGGTTGCTGTCGCAACCACGCAAGATGCCCAGCATGATCGGCTTCGACCTCGAAGTGGTCGGATTCGATGCGGGACCACAGGAGAACTGACAACATGGAAATCGGTGTATTCCAGTCCGACCTCGATGGGTCCGGACTGAGGATCGGTATCGTCCAGGCTCGCTTCAACGAGCCTGTGTGCAACGCGCTGCGCGACGCCTGCCTCGGCCAGCTGGTCGAACTCGGCGTCGATCACGAGGACATCTTCGTCTGCACGGTGCCAGGAGCGCTGGAAATTCCGATCGTGCTGCAGCAGCTCGCGGCTTCGGGCAGCTTCGATGCGCTGATCGCGCTGGGCGCCGTAATCCGCGGCGAGACCTATCACTTCGAGGTCGTCTCGAACGAAAGCGCCGCCGGCGTCAGCCGCGTCGCTCTCGACTTCAACCTGCCCGTCGCCAATGCGATCCTGACGACCGAAGACGACGAGCAGGCCGAGGCGCGTGCCGAAGAAAAGGGCGCCGATGCCGCGCGGGTGGCGGTGGAGATGGCGAACCTGTCGCTGTCGCTGGCGACGCTGGCCGGTGACGACGAAGACGACGAAGACGACGACGACGACGAAGAAGACGAGGACGACGAGGACGACGACGACGACGACCGCTCTCGCGGCGACGGCAAGCAGACCCGCTCGGGCTCCGACGAGTCAGCCGAACGCACTTCGTCCCGGCGGCGCAGGGCGCATTGATGAGCACCGAGCGACCCGCGGCGCGGCCGCCTTCGGGCAGCGGGACGCCGCCGAAGAACGCTCGTCGCCGGTCGCGCGAACTGGCCGTCCAGGGCCTGTACCAGTGGCTGTTGTCCGGTGAGGATTCGGGCGTGATCGAAGCGCATCTCGCGGCCAGCAATCCGGGGTTCGAGAAGGCCGATCGCGAGCACTTCAAGGCTTTGCTGCATGGCACGATCGAAGCGGCCGGCGATCTCGACGCACTGATCGCGCCGCATCTCGATCGCAAGACCGTCGAGTTGAGTCCCGTCGAGCACGCGGTGCTGCTGCTGGCGAGCTTCGAGCTGTCGCAGATGCCCGAGATTCCGTATCGCGTCGTCATCAACGAGGCCGTCGAGGTCACGAAGACCTACGGCGGCACCGACGGCTACAAATACGTCAACGGCGTGCTCGACCGCGTGGCGCTGGCTTTGCGTCCCATCGAGACGCGGCCCGGCACGTGAGCGATGCGGCTCGCCACCTGAGCGACGCGGCCCCGGATGCAGGCGGCAGGCCGGCAAGCGATCGAGCGTCGATCGGCGAGTTCGAGCTGATTCGTCGCTTTTTCGACCGCGGACCGGCGCGGCGTGCGCTACTGGGCGTGGGCGATGACTGTGCGCTGCTGGCGGCGCCGGCAGCCGGCAGCAGCCTGGCGATCTCGACCGACATGATGGTCGGCGGCCGCCACGCCTTCGACGACGTCGATCCGTCCGCGCTCGGTCACAAGTCGCTGGCAGTCAACCTGTCCGACCTCGCCGCGATGGGGGCGCGACCGCTGGCCTTCACGCTGGCGCTCTCGCTGCCGCAGTCCGACGAACATTGGCTGGCGGCGTTCCACGAGGGCCTGTTCGCGCTGGCCGACCGCTTCGACTGCGAACTCGTCGGCGGCGATACCACGCGGGGCCCGCTGAACGTCTGCATCACGGTATTCGGCGAGGTGCCGCCCGAGGCGGCGCTGCGCCGCGACCGGGTCGAGCCGGGCGACGACCTGTGGGTCTCTGGCGAACTGGGCGCGGCCGCTTTCGCGGTTGCCGAACGCAAGGCGGAACGGCCTCTGGCCGAGGACCATCCGGCGCGCCTGCGGCTCGAACGACCGGAGCCACGCGTGACTCTGGGCCTGGCCCTGCGCCACCTGGCGCGGGCAGCCATCGACCTGTCCGACGGGCTCGCCGGCGACCTTGGTCACCTGCTCGAGCGCTCGCGCGTCGGCGCGCAACTGAGTTGGCCGTCGGTGCCGCTGGCGCCGGATCTGCGTGAGTTGCCGCAGGACCGGCAGATGGCGCTGGCACTGTCCGGCGGCGACGACTACGAGCTGATGTTCGCGGCCGCTCCCGAGAACCGGATCGCGATCGAAGCGTTGTCCGGACGTCTCGGCCTGCCGCTCGCGAGAATCGGCTGCTTCGATGCCGGCGAGGCGCTCCATGTGGTCGATGCGCGAGGTCGACCGATCACCTGGCAAGACCGTGGATTCGACCACTTCGCCTGAAGCGGGCGTGTCGCTTGTGCGGCCCGATTCGCGCTTCCTGCGCACGAAGCTGTCCCACTTCGTCGCGCTGGGCTTCGGCAGCGGCCTTTCGCCGCTCGGTCCCGGCACCGTCGGCACGCTATGGGCCTGGCTGGTGTTCGCGGTGGCCGACGACTGGCTCGCGCCGCGTCACTGGGCCGCTGTGCTCGCGCTCGCCTTCGTGCTCGGCATCTGGGCCTGCGGGCGCACCGCGCGCGACCTCGGCGTGGACGACCACGGCGCGATCGTCTGGGACGAGATCGTCGCGTTCTGGCTGGTCCTGCTGTTCGTGCCGGGGGGCTGGCTCTCCCAGCTCGGTGCTTTCCTCGTCTTCCGCTTTTTCGACATCGTGAAGCCGCCGCCGATCAGGCATTACGATGCACGACTGAAGGGCGGTTTCGGCGTGATGTTCGACGACCTGCTGGCGGCCTTGTACACGTTGCTCGTCATTGCGGTGGTGAGCCATCTGGCCGGCTGACTCCGCCTGATGGCGGCGACTCCGGGGCTGGAGACGCCGCGGGCGTCCGGCTGCGCCGCCGACCGATTGAGAGAGGATCCGATGACAGTTCCTACGCCGACCGCGGTTCAAGGCGAAGCCGCCGTAGTCGAATTCGAACGCCAGGTCTTCGAGACCGCCGCCGCACTCGGCCAGGCGTTGCGCGAGCGCGGCTGGACGATCGCGTGTGCCGAATCCTGCACCGGTGGCCTGGTCTGCCGTGCGCTGACTGAGATCGCGGGCTCGAGCGAGTGGTTCGAGCGCGGCTTCATCAGCTACAGCAATGCCGCCAAGGCCGACATGCTCGGGGTGTCGACCGATACGTTGAAGGTCCGCGGTGCGGTCAGCGAGGAAACCGCCCGCGAAATGGCCGAAGGCGCGCTGGCGCGCAGTCGCGCGCAGTTGTCGCTGGCCATCACCGGCATCGCCGGGCCCGGCGGTGCCGCGCCCGGCAAGCCGGTCGGCACGGTGTGCTTCGGCTGGACCGCGCTCGACAGCGAAGCCCGCACCGAGACACGGCACTTCACCGGCGACCGCTCGAGCGTGCGCGCGCAGGCGGCACTTTACGCGCTGCTCGGGGCTTGCGAGCGGCTTCGTTCGCTGGCCGCCGACCTTACGGATTCCCCGACGGCAGCGTCGCTGCAGCGTGGCGCCTAAGCCGAAGGGCTGATTGTTCATACAGTAGTCCCGTGCCATAATCCGGACCATCAGACATCACTCCGGACAAGGGCCTCGAATGGAAAAAGTCATCAACATGGACGACGCTAAATCCCGCACCGAACGCGCCAAGGCGCTCGGCGCCGCTCTTGCCCAGATCGAGAAACAGTTCGGCAAGGGCGCGATCATGAAGTTCTCGGACAGCGAGGTCGAGCGCGACATCCAGGTCGTGTCCACCGGCTCGCTGGGCCTCGATATCGCGCTTGGCGTCGGCGGGTTGCCCCGCGGGCGGGTCGTCGAGATCTACGGACCCGAATCTTCGGGCAAGACCACGCTCGCGCTGCAGGCCATTGCCGAGATGCAGAAGATCGGCGGCGTCTGCGCCTTCATCGACGCCGAGCACGCGCTCGACGTGCAATACGCGTCGAAGCTCGGCGTGCAGCTCGAAGACCTGCTGATCTCGCAGCCGGACACCGGCGAGCAGGCGCTCGAGATCACCGATTCGCTGGTGCGCTCGGGCTCGGTGGACCTGATCGTCATCGACTCGGTGGCCGCGCTCACGCCGAAGGCCGAGATCGAAGGCGAAATGGGCGACTCGCTGCCGGGGCTTCAGGCCCGGTTGATGTCGCAGGCGCTGCGCAAGCTCACCGGCACGATCAAGCGCACGAACTGCCTGGTCATCTTCATCAACCAGATCCGGATGAAGATCGGCGTCATGTTCGGCAACCCGGAAACCACGACCGGCGGCAACGCGCTGAAGTTCTACGCGTCGGTACGCCTGGACATCCGCCGCACCGGGTCGATCAAGAAGGGCGACGAGATCATCGGCAACGAAACGCGGGTCAAGGTCGTCAAGAACAAGGTGGCGCCGCCGTTCAAGCAGGCGGAGTTCGACATCCTCTATGGTGCAGGCGTCTCCCGCCTGGGCGAAATCATCGATCTCGGTGTGGCCTGCAATGTCGTCGAGAAGAGCGGCGCCTGGTACAGCTACGGCGGTGAGCGCGTCGGTCAGGGCAAGGACAACGCACGGGAATTCCTCCGCGAACGCCCCGAGCTGGCGCTCGAAATCGAGAACCGCGTGCGCGAGCACTACGGAGTGGCCGGGCGCGGCAAGGCCGAGGAAGCCGCTTGAGCTTCGTAGAGCGGTGCGAACCAGGCGTCGCAGCGGCGTCCGTCATCGCGGTCCTCATGGCTGACTTCGATGAGCGAGTTGACGGAAACCGCGACCCGAAAGCGGCCTCCGCTGTCTCTTAAAGGCCGGGCGCTGCGCTATCTGGCAAGGCGCGAACACAGCAGGCTCGAACTGAGCCGCAAGCTGGCCGCGCACGCCGAGTCGCGCGAACAGCTCGGCCGCGTGCTCGATGAGCTCGAAGCGGCCGGGCTGCTTTCGAACCAGCGATTCGCCGAATCGCTGGTGCATCGCAAAGCCGAACGCTTCGGCACGGCGCTGATCCGGCACGAGCTTCGCTCGCATCGTCTCGATGCCGACCTGGTCGAAGAAAAGGTCGCCGAGCTCGGAAGCAGCGAAACGGCTCGGGCCCATGCGCTGTGGCTGCGGCGATTCGGCCATCCGCCCGAATCGCCGCAGGAGCGTGCCCGGCAGATGCGGTTTCTCGTCGCCCGGGGCTTTCGCAGCGATGTCGTGCGACGAGTCGTCGCCGGTGCCGGTCAGCCGGATTTCGACGAAACCGATGAAGTCCCGATCAGGCATTCGCACGTCGAGCCAGACGAGCTCCCCGATCCCGGTCCCGACGACTGAAAACGCTCCGAATTCCGGGGTTCCCCGGGTCGGCCCCGGCCCGTCGGTTTCACTCCTGCTTGCGTGGATCGGCCCGCTTTCGAGGACCGGGCAACGAGTACCCGCGTGATAAACTGCAGGGCTTTTCGACGTCCCCGGGTCGAGGCCCGGTCCCTGGGTCGGGGGTGTCCCGCCGCTGTCTTTGCCTTGCCCGTCGGCTTGCCTGGCTAGTACGGGGCGAGGCTTTTTCGATCTTTCGATCGCCAGCGGCCTCGTTACGCACGTCGTGGTGCCGACCCCTGGGGTCGTTGCCTCGGTCGACGAAGACGCTCGATTTCGATGAGGGAACAGACGTGAAGATCCATGAGTACCAGGGCAAGGAGATCCTGAAGAAGTACGGTGTGGCCGTCCCGCGCGGCATACCTTGCTTCTCCGTCGACGAGGCCGTCAAGGCTGCCGAAACGCTCGGCGGGCCGGTCTGGGTCGTCAAGGCGCAGATTCACGCGGGCGGCCGCGGCAAGGGCGGCGGCGTCAAGCTGGCACGCTCGATCGACGAGGTACGCCAACTGTCGAGCGAGATCCTCGGCATGCAGCTGGTCACGCACCAGACCGGTCCCGAAGGCCAGAAGGTGCGCCGCCTGCTGATCGAGGAGGGCGCCGACATCGCCAAGGAGCTGTACGTCGGCCTCGTCGTCGACCGCGTTTCGCAGCGTGTCGCGCTGATGGCTTCGAGCGAAGGCGGCATGGACATCGAGGAAGTCGCCGAGAAGACGCCCGAGCTGCTGCACAAGGTCTTCATCGATCCCGCCGAGGGGCTCACCGACTCGCAGGCCGACGAAATCGCCACGAAGGTCGGCATTCCGGCCGAAAGCCTCACGCAGGCGCGCTCGGTGCTGCATGGCCTGTACCAGGCATTCTGGGAAACCGACGCGTCGCTGGCCGAAATCAATCCGCTGATCCTGACCGGTGACGGCAAGGTCGTCGCGCTCGACGCCAAGCTGAACTTCGACGCCAACGCGCTGTTCCGCCACTCCGAGATCCTCGAGCTGCGCGACCTCGACGAAGAGGACCCGGCCGAGATCGAGGCGAGCAAGTTCGATCTCGCCTACATCCAGCTCGACGGCAACATCGGCTGCCTGGTCAACGGCGCCGGCCTGGCGATGGCCACGATGGACACGATCAAGTTGTTCGGCGGCGAGCCGGCCAACTTCCTCGACGTCGGCGGGGGCGCCACGACCGAGAAGGTCACCGAGGCCTTCAAGATCATGCTGCGCAACCCGAACCTGAAGGCGATCCTCGTCAACATCTTCGGCGGCATCATGCGCTGCGACGTGATCGCCGAAGGCGTCATCGCCGCCAGCAAGGCGGTCGGGCTGAAGGTCCCGCTCGTCGTGCGGATGAAGGGCACCAATGAAGACCTCGGCAAGAAGCTGCTGGCCGAATCGGGGCTGCCGATCATCTCGGCCGACACGATGGCCGACGCCGCCAAGCAGGTCGTCGCCGCGGCCGCCGGCAACTGAATCGCGAGGATCACCGATGAGCATCCTGATCAACAAGGACACGAAGGTCATCACGCAGGGAATCACCGGCAAGACCGGGCAGTTCCACACGCGGATGTGCCGTGAATACGCGAACGGCAAGGCGGCGTTCGTGGCCGGCGTCAACCCCAAGAAAGCCGGCGAGGACTTCGAAGGCATTCCGATCTACGCCAGCGTCAAGGAAGCGAAGGCCGAGACCGGCGCCACCGTGTCGGTCGTCTACGTGCCGCCGGCAGGTGCCGCAGATGCAATCTGGGAGGCGGTCGATGCCGACCTCGACCTGGTCATCTGCATTACCGAAGGCATCCCGGTGCGCGACATGATCGTCGTGCGCGACCGGATGCGCAAGGCGAACAAGAAGACCTTGTTGCTCGGTCCGAACTGTCCGGGCACGATCACGCCCGACGAACTGAAGATCGGCATCATGCCCGCGCACATCCATCGCAAGGGGCGCATCGGGGTCGTGTCGCGATCCGGCACGCTGACCTACGAAGCGGTCGCGCAGCTCACCGAGATCGGCCTGGGCCAGTCGTCGGCGGTCGGCATCGGCGGCGATCCGATCAATGGCCTCAAGCACATCGACGTCATGCAGATGTTCAACGACGATCCCGACACCGACGCGGTCGTCATGATCGGCGAGATCGGCGGCCCTGACGAAGTCACCGCGGCGCGCTGGATCAAGGACAACATGAAGAAGCCGGTGGTCGGGTTCATCGCCGGTGTCACGGCGCCGGCCGGCAAGCGAATGGGCCACGCCGGTGCGCTGATTTCCGGCGGCGACGACACGGCGCAAGCCAAGCTCGAAGTCATGGAAGCCTGCGGCATCAAGGTCACCCGTGATCCTTCCGAGATGGGCCGGCTGCTGAAGAGCCTGCTCTGACGCCAGCGCGAGGAGAACAACAATGGAGTCCGTGATCGAGTTTCTGACCACGATGCACTGGGGTGCCGTGTTTCAGATCATTCTGATCGACATCCTGCTGGGCGGCGACAACGCCGTCGTCATCGCGCTGGCTTGCCGCAACCTGCCGCAACACCTGAAGATGCGCGGCATCCTCTGGGGCACGGCAGGGGCGATCATTCTGCGGGTGATCCTGATCGCGTTCGCCGTCTCGCTGCTCACGATTCCGTTCCTGAAGCTGGTCGGGGGCGCTTTGCTGATCTGGATCGGGATCAAGCTCGTGGCGCCAGGCGATCACGACGAGCACGGTAACCTCGAGGGCGGCACCACGCTGATGGCAGCGATCAAGACGATCATCATCGCCGACCTCGTCATGAGTTTCGACAACGTGATCGCGATCGCCGGCGCGGCCAACCAGGCCGACCCGGACCACCAGATGGGCCTGGTCATCTTCGGCCTGCTGGTCAGCATCCCGATCATCATCTGGGGTTCGACGCTGGTGCTGAAGCTGATCGACCGCTTCCCGGTGGTCGTCACGCTGGGGGCCGGCATGCTGGGATGGATCGCCGGCGGCATGCTGATCA
>CALLYQ010000237.1 GCA_937858875.1 uncultured Lautropia sp.
ATTCGGGCTGCGCGGCGTCGAGCATCGCAGCGCGCCGCGCCTCGAAATGGGTGAACATGACGCGCAACTCGGCCTGCGCAGCGCCGAGCTGACCATAGCGGCGCGTCGCCTCCTCGTGCCAGTGCACGCCGCGCGCCAGGCCGGCGGCGCCGCTGCCCAGGGCGTCGATGCGTGCGCTTTCCGTTTCGACCAGGGCCTGTGCCAACGCGGCCTGTCGTGCCCGCAGCTCGGGCGGCACGTCTGCCGTGGCGCCAGCGGCGAAGGCATCGCGCTGCATCTGCGCCTGCAGTTCGGACAGCGTCACGAGTCCGTCGTAGCCCTGTGCGCTGCTCGCAGCGTGTCGCATGCGTTCGGTATGCCAGGGCAGCAGCGCACGCCGGTAGGCGTCGGCAAAGGCTTGCTGCCAGGCTGTGCGTCGGTCCCCGGCCAGCATGGCGGCGAGATCGGCCTGGCGCCCGGCATGCTCGCGAAAGCGCTTTGCGCCGCTCTCGTCGCCGCGCAGGCCCTGCAGTTCCTTCATGGCCGCATCGACCTGGGCATGCGCTTGTCGGATCTTCACGACCCCCTGCATGTACCGTGTCCGGTAGGGTTCCGTGAAAGCGCGATAGAACAGCATGTTGTCGGCGATCGCCTGGCCGCGCTCGTTGCGCGGCGACTGGCAATTGTTGCCGGCGTCGCGTAGGCGCTGCTGGTCGGCCGCGGACGCTTCGTCGTAACGCGAGCCGAAGCTCGGCGCGAAGCGCGCATCCTGCAGCAGCCACGACTCGTAGGGAATCGCGCCCGCCATGCCGCCGGGCCGTCCGCCGCCGAAGCGCCCCGCCAGCACCTGCGATGGGACGGTCTCGGTGATCCGGGTGCCGAGCCAGTCGGCGATGCGCTGGCAGGATGCCGCACGTTCGTCGCGTGCTGCCACGCGAGCCTGCTGCTGCCGGCGGCGCTCGGCCATCGTGGCGTCGCGGAGTGCCTGCCGCTCGGCCCGGCGCGACTCGACTGCCGCGCGCTGCGCCGCCCGCTGCGCGCGACGCTCATCGTCGCTGGCGGCCTGCGCGGGAACGGCCGAGGTGCCTGCGGCGGCCGCCAGCACCAACAGCCAACCTCCGATCGTGCGCACGCGTGCGCCGTGTCTGCAGCTCGACATGTGCCCCCTCTCGGTCCGGATCGCCATAGTGCGCGGATCGCGGATCCTGTTCGAACCCCTCAGGAATCCGGCCATCATGCCGTAGGCCCAGGAACAGGGAAACCCCTATTGGGGCGTCCCGTGCGAGCGCCTTCGAAGCCCGCCGGCAAAGCCTTCCGCTATGATCGGACGATGCTTCGCACGCTAGACGCCTGGCACGATTCCGATCGGCTGCTGCGGCTTGCCGCGCAGACCTTTTTCGACCAGTTGTCGCAGATGTGCGAGGGCATTCTGCTGGTCGATGGCTCGGCGCACATCGTCTGGATCGACGAGCGCTGGCAGAAGAACATCGCCAACCTCGGCTTCAGCGACGCCAGCGAGATCATCGGCCGGCCGGTCGAGGAGGTCGTGCCGAACACGCTGATGCGGCACGTGGTCGAGAGCGGAAAGCCGATCCTTCTCGACATCCTCGAAAACAAGGCCGGCACCTACATCGTTTCGCGCTTTCCGCTGCAGAACGATGCCGGCGAGGTGATCGGCGCCGTCGGCCTGATCCTCTACGACCGGATCGAGTCGCTGAAGCCGCTGATGGCCAAGCTCGGGCGCCTGCAGGCCGAGCTCGCGCAGGCGCAGCGCGAACTCGCGCGCCAGCGCCGCACGCGCTACACGTTCTCCAACTTCGTCGGCAACAGCGAGCGCGCGCTCGAGGTAAAGAGTCGCGCGCGCCGCGCCGCGGTGCTGAACACGACGGTGCTGCTGCTCGGCGAGACCGGTACCGGCAAGGAACTGGTCGCGCAGGCGATCCATTCGGCGTCGGCGCGGGCGCGCCACCCGTTCATCGCGGTCAACGTCGCGGCGATCCCGGACACGCTGCTCGAGGCCGAGTTCTTCGGCGTCGCGCCGGGGGCCTACACCGGCGCCGACCGGCGCGCACGCGACGGCAAGTTCAAGCTGGCCGACGGCGGCACGCTGTTTCTCGACGAGATCGGCGACATGCCGCTCGGCCTGCAGGCCAAGTTGCTGCGCGTGCTGCAGGAACGCGAGGTCGAGCCGCTCGGTTCCAACGCGGTCGCCCGCGTCGACGTGCGCGTGATCGCGGCGACCAGCGTCGACCTGGCGCGGCTGGTCGACGAAGGCCGGTTCCGCGCCGATCTCTACTACCGGCTCAACGTGCTGCCGATCCGGCTGCCGCCGCTGCGCGAGCGCGTCGAGGACCTCGAACCGCTGTGCGAGCACCTGCTCGAGCAGATCGCGCTCGAGAACGAGATCCAGCCGAAGGAGATCGACCGCGACGCGATCGACGCGCTCGCGCGTCTGCCTTGGCCGGGCAACGTGCGCGAATTGCGTAATGCGCTCGAACGCGCGTGCTCGCTGTGGGATGGCTTGCGACTGAGCCTGGATGCCTTGCAGCAGGTGCTGCCCGAGCTCGATCGCCCGGCGACGGCGCCGTCGAAGCAGGCTGCGGCGGGCGACGAATTCGCGGCGACTCGGCGACTGGCCGCGAGTGACCGGGGCGCGGCAACCGACGGACTCGTCGCAAGCGATCGAATCGAAGCAGGCATCGGTCTGCTGGATGCAGGCGCGACACTCCCGGCGTTGGTCGCCGACCTCGAGCGCGCGGCGATTCGCGAAGCGCTGCGACTGACCGGCGGCAACCGCGTCCAGGCTGCCCGCCGGCTCGGCATCGCACGAGCCACGCTCTACCAGAAGCTCGCCGACTATCCCGAACTGGCAGAAGGCGCGGCGACGACGGAACAGCCGACTCGGGCAGCGCTGAACGAATCCTCCTGAGCGGCCCGCATGGTCGTCGCCAGTTTCCGCTTCTACGAGGAGCTGAACGACTTCCTGGCGCCGCAGCATCGCCGCCGCGAATTCAGCTGTACTTGCGCGCGTGCGGCCACGACCAAGCACATGATCGAGGCGCTCGGCGTGCCGCACACCGAGGTCGAACTGGTGCTGGTCAACGGCGAGTCGGCCGATTTCGGCAGGATCCTTCGCGACGGCGACCGGGTGTCGGTCTATCCGAAATTCGAGGCGCTGGACGTCACCCCTTTGCTGCGCGTGCGCGGGCGACCGTTGCGCGAGACGCGTTTCGTCGCCGACGCGCACCTTGGCGGCCTCGCGCGGCTGTTGCGAATGGCCGGCTTCGATACGCTATACGACAATGGCTTTCACGACGACGAGATCGAGGCGATCGCCGAACGCGAGCAACGCATCGTGCTGACGCGCGATCGCGAGCTGCTGAAACGCAAGACGATCACGCACGGCTGCTACGTGCGCGCGCTGAAGGCGCGGGAACAGTTCGCCGAGATCGTCGACCGGCTCGATCTTTCGCGCAGTGCGCGGCCGTTTCGGCTTTGCCTGCACTGCAATGCGGCGCTGCACCCGGTCGACAAGGCAATCATCGTCGACCGCCTGCCGCCCACGGTTCGGGAGCATTACCAGCGTTTCAGCACCTGCGATGTCTGCCGGCGGGTATTCTGGGAAGGCTCGCATTGGCAACGGATGCGGGCGCTGCTCGACAGCACGGTCGGATCGCAGGGAGGGCATCGGATGGCCATCGAACACGCGCAACCGGGAGAGCGGATCGACATCCGCCCGCTGGGTGCCGAACTGGCGAACGCGCGAACCGTCGCGCTGTTCAAGTCGACGCAACTCGAAGTGATCCGGATGGTGCTCGTCGCCGGCAAACCGGTACCGGCCCACGAAGTGCCCGGCGAGATCACGATCCAGTGCCTCGAGGGCCGCATCGAAGTCACGTTCGAAGGGCGCAGCCAGCCACTGGCCGCCGGCGAGATGCTGTTCCTGGCGGGCGGCGTCCGCCATGGTCTCGTCGGCCTCGAAGACTCATCGGTGCTCGTGACGATCGCGCTGGGCGGCTCATAGCTCCATCAGGTCTCTCGAGCCTCGACTTCGATCACATAGGCCTGCATCCCCGCCTCGATCGCGCCGGTTCCGAAGCGGCGTTCGAGTGCCGCCGTGGCCGCGACCTCCGCATCGGCGAGGCCCGACGCACCGCGCGATTCGAGAAGGTTTCGCATCGGCGTGCCCCTGCAGATCGCAACGGCCGCCGCCGCGGCGCTGGCCGCGACGCTGCGCAGCGCGACCGTCTCGATGCGTGGCGATGCCGTGAACCCGGCGTCCGCCAACTGCCTGGCAATGACGGTGGTGTCGTGATAGCCATGGGGAACCCGCTCCATGAATCGCGACGGATCGTCGGGAAACAGCTCGGCAAGGACCGAGTCGACGACGTCGGAAATTTCGTTGACCTCGAGCCGATCCCAGACGTTGAACAACAGGACGCCGCCGGGCACCAGAACGCGCCGCATTTCGGCGAAGGCACGCACCTTGTCGTCGAAGAACATGGCGCCGAACTGGCAGACCACGGCGTCGAAAGCGCCGGCGTCGAAGGGTAGCGCCTGGGCATCGGCCTGCTGCCACCTGATCGGGCGGCGAATGCCGGCCCGCGCTGCGCGGTCGAGCATCGGCTGGTTCACGTCGGTGGCGACGATCTCGGCCTGCGCGGGCAGCGCTTCGTCGAGCGCGCGTGTCACGGCGCCGGTGCCCGCGGCGATCTCGAGCACGCGGCCGGGGCGTCGAGCCGCGAGCCGGCGCGCCAGATCGTTCGCATAGGGAGCGAACAGCATCGGCACCATGTGCGTGTCGTAGACCTCGGGGATCGAACCTGCGAACAGCGCGTCGCTGGGGCCTTTGTTCATCTCTGCGCTCCGAAAGAAATCCGGGCGCGATGCAAAGAGCTGTCCTGATCTCGGACACCTCGATGGCGATAGGCGGAATGTCCGGTTTTCGAACATCCGGTCCGTCGAAGTTGTCCGGAAATCGGTCGACGGCGCCGCGCTCTTGCGCGCATCAGTCAGCGGATACGCTAGCGGATCAATGACTTGCCGTCCAGATCCCGTTCTGGCACGAACCCTGCTACACAAGAGCCGTCGTCCCGCAAACGTCGGGGCCGCACTCGCGGCGCTGCTGCTGGCGATCCTGCTGCTGCTGGCACTGGTGCCTTTCGTGTTCCCGGGCGCGCGCTCGATGTCGGTCGCCGCCAAGATCCTCGTCTTCATCCTGCTGGTGGCCAGCTACGACCTGCTGCTCGGCTATACCGGCATCGTCTCGTTCGCGCACACGATGTTCTTCGGCATCGGCGCCTACGGCATCGCGATCGCCTGCACGCGGCTCGGCCCGACCTGGACGGCGATCGGCGTCGGGCTGCTGTGCGCGCTGGTGCTGTCGGCGTTGCTGTCGCTGGCGATCGGCCTGTTCAGCCTGCGCGTGAAGGCGATCTTCTTCGCGATGATCACGCTCGCGGTCGCCGCCGCGTTCCAGACGCTGGCCTCGCAGTTGTCGGAACTCACCGGTGGCGAAGACGGGCTGACCTTCCGCGTACCGCAGGTGCTGCGGCCCTCGTTCGATCTGTTCGACGGTCCGGTGCTCGGCGCTTCGATCGACGGCCGTTTCCTGACCTATTACCTGCTGTTCTTCACGGTGCTGCTGCTGTTCCTGGCGCTGCTGCGCATCGTCAATTCGCCGTTCGGCCGCGTGCTGCAGGCGATCCGCGAGAACGACTTCCGCGCCGAGGCGATCGGCTACCGCACCGTCGTGTTCCGCACGGTCTCGAACGTGCTGGCCGCGATGTTCGCCACGGTGGCAGGCGCGCTGCTGGCGCTCTGGCTGCGCTACAACGGCCCGGATACCTCGCTGTCCTTCGAGATCATGCTCGACACGCTGCTGATCGTCGTCATCGGCGGCATGGGGACGATGTATGGCGCGGTGATCGGCAGCGCCTTTTTCGTGCTCGCGCAGAGCTACCTGCAGGACCTGATGCGGTGGGTGTCCGAGGCGTTCTCGGCGCTGCCGGTGGCCGCCACGTTGTTCTCGCCCGATCGCTGGCTGCTGTGGCTCGGGCTGTTGTTCGTGCTGTCCGTCTATCACTTTCCGACCGGCGTCGTTGGCCGGCTGCGCCTTCGCGCTTTGCCAGCGCCCGCGGTGCAAGGCAAGACGCCGGCATGATCGGAGCCGACCGATTCGATCGCGCTGCCGGCCGATGAGCGGCGCAGCGAGCCGTTCGGCCTTGCCGATCGCGGCGACCGTCGGGCGGGCGCTGCCGTGAGCGTCCGCGCGTCGAGGGTGCGGCTCGCGCATACGGGTGCCGTATCCACGCTGACGCTCGCGCACGGTGCGAAGCGCAACGCGCTGGCGCCCGACCTGCTGCTCGACCTCTGTGTCGTGCTCGAGCAGCTCGGTCGCCGGAGCGAAACGCGCGCCGTCGTCTTCGCTGCGGAAGGCGACGCGTTCTCGGTCGGTGGCGAGTTGCGCAGCGTCGCGACCGACGTACCGGGTCCGGCCTTGCAAAACTATGCCGCCGAACTCGTCGGACTCCTGAACCAGTCGATCGTTTCGCTGCTGTGCCTGCCGCAGCCGGTGATCGCGGCCGTGCATGGCCGCGTGAGCGGTGGTGCGCTCGGCTTCCTGCTCGCTGCGGACCTCGTCGTGATGGCCGACGATGCCGTCGTCGAGGCCGGCTACGCGCGCGACGCCGTCACGCCGGACGGCGGCTGGACCGCGCTGCTGCCGCGGCTGATCGGCAGCCGGCGCGCCGCGGCATGCCTGCTGCTCGGCCGCCGCCTCAGTGCCCGGCAGGCGCTCGACTGGGGACTGGTCAATCTGCTGGTCGAACGCGACCGGGTGGTTGCCGAGGCGCTTGTGGCGGCCGACCAGATCGCGGCTTCGCCGCAGATCACGATGCAGCAGAGCAAGCGCCTGCTGGCGCAGGACCTTGCGGAAGTCGAAGCGGCGCTCGAGGCGGAACGCCGGCGTGTCGTCGCCTCGATCGGCCGCCCGGATCGCCTGTCCGTTACTTGACGGCTTCGACCATGTAGTCGACGGAGGCGAACACTTCCTCGTCGGTCAGTTTCATGTTGCCGCCACGTGGCGGCATTGCACGAATACCGCTGATGGCGTTCTTGTGCATCGTTTCGATCCCGCCCGCGACGTGCGATTCCCACGCAGCCTTGTCGCCCAGCTTGGGAGCGCCGGCCACGCCGGTGTTGTGGCAGAGCGCACAGTTGGCGTCGTAGCCCGTTCCGGCAGCGGGCGTTGCGGCCGCCGCGGTGTCGGCCGCCGGCGTTGCGGCAGGGGCTTCGGCCGGAGCTGCAGCCGCCGGCGCAGCGTCGGCAGCAGCGGCGGGGGCGGCAGCGGCGGCGGCGGGAGCAGCGGGGGCGGGAGCAGCAGCTTCGGCAGCCGGCGCGGGGGTGGCCGGGGCGGCCGCCGGCGCAGCCGCGGCAGGGGCAGCAGTGGCCGGAGCAGCCGCTGCGTCTGACGCCGCGGCCGGCGCTTCGGCCGCCGCCGCGTCTTCGGCCTGCGGTTCGTCGAACTTGCCGCCTGCCGAGTTCGCCATGTGGACGACGGAACGGGTGATCTCGAAGTCGCTGAACTGGCCGCCGCCCTGCGGCGCCATTGCGCCCTTGCCCTTCAGGGCCGAATTGACCAGCGAATCGAGCCCGGTCTTGATCCGGTCGGCCCATGCCGCGCTGTCGCCGAACTTGGGTGCGCCGGCGACGCCGGCGTCGTGACAGGCTGCGCACTGCGCCTTGTAGACCTCTTCGCCGGATTTCGCGACGCGCGGACCGGTGTCACTCGCCAGTTCGAATCCGGCAACCGGCCTGATCCGCGCCTCGATGGCTTCCGGCGTCATCGTATCGCTGCCGGCGCCGAGCCGGGAACTCGAACCGACGTACTTGACCAGCAGCAGGATCACGACGATCGGTACGACGAAAGAAAGCACGATGACGGTGATCAGTTGCCTCGGGGTCTTGATGAATGCTTCGTCGCTCATGCGCAGGCCCGGCTCGTTGGGGTCGAAAGCCGTGAGTATATCCGCGCGCCTGGCGTGCGGCCGTGCTCCGCGGGCGCTTTGCCTGCCGCTCACCGCATCTCGAATGCTTCCTGATGGAAACAGTTCGTGGGCAGTCCGAGTCTTTCGAGACCCTTGCGAAGCGAGTCTCCGAAGGCGTTGGGACCGCAGAACCAGACTTCGGCCTTGTGGGGCTCGGCGACCGCCTGGCTCAGGCGATCGGCTGTCAGGTACCCATCGCGCGGGGGTACGACGACGTGAAGTGTCACGCCGGTTCGTGCCGCCAGGTCCCGCAGGATCGTCATCAGCGGCTCGCCTGGTTCATTCGTCGAATAGAACAGGTCTACCGGACGCCTGCGGGAGCTACCGCGCGCAAGCTGCTCCATTCGCGAGATGAACGGCGTGATGCCGATGCCGCCGGCCACCCAGATCTGACGTTCCCTCGGCCCCTCGAAGTTGAAGCGCCCGTATGGGCCTTCGATCACGACCGCGTCGCCCGCGGCGAGACGATCGGGCAACTCCTTCGTGTAGTCGCCCAATCCCTTGATCGCCAGGACCAGGTGCCCGTCGCCGGCCCAGCTCGAAACGACCGTGAACGGATGCGCGCCCTCGTTCGGGTGGAAGGTGGCGAACACGAACTGGCCGCTTTCGTGGCCACCCCATGGCGTTTCGAGCTGGCAATGCACTTCGAGCACGCGGTCTTCGTGTCGGCGAAGCGATTCGACGTGCCCGAGCGCGCGGCGCGAAAACCCGATGCGCCCGATCAGCGACAGGATCGCGGCAAACACGCCACCAGCCATCAACAAGGCTGCGAACGGCCCGGCGGCCGAGCGCCACCAGTCGAGCGGAATGAAGACGATCGAGTGGAACACGAGCAGCAGGTAGGCGACCGGCGTCAAGCGGTGAAGCCGCGCGAAGTGGCGATAGGGCACCCGTTTCCAGAGCGCCACGACGACCAGCGCGAGGATCAGGTACAGACCCCATTCGCCAAGTTCCTTTGCCGGATCGTGCCAGCTCTCGAACGGCACCTGCTTACTGCCGCCTGCTCCACCGCGGTTTGGTCGCGACAGCCAGCCCTGGCCGACCATCCATTTCGGGACGATCTCGAGCAGCCAGTGCGCCAGTCCGAACAGTGCCCCTGCGACGCCGAGCCTCTTGTGCAGCCGGTAGAACTGATCCAGGCCTCCGAGCAGCGGCTCGAGGCGAACCGGACGCGCGGCGAGGATCATCGCGATCGCCATGCAGCAGATCGCCAGGAACCCCGTACCACGGATCAGCGTGCCGCGCAGCGGCCAGAGGCTGCCTGACGGCGGAACGCTCAGGCTGCCGGCCGGCAGGCTCAGAAGCCAGATAGCGATCAGCACGAAGAGCACGAAGACGAAATGGCGCTTCATCGAAAGGCGCGGACAGTAGCAACACTCCGCAAAGTATCCAGCGTGGAGCGGCTCGCGAATTGACCGCGGGCAAGCGCTGCCATGGCGACCCGGGCGAACATCGACGACGGGCCGGAGAGGGCGCCCCGCATGGCCGGCTCGTGGACAGCGAATCCATTCAGCTTCGTTTCAGCGTGTCCGATCGATGATCCGCCCACTCCTCCCCGCCAGGCCTCCGAATGACAAGCCTTCGCCACCGAATCCCGCCGACCGCGCGTGCCGTCGCTCGCGGACGGATCCGCCTGCCGCTTCTCGTCTGCCTGCTTGCGCTGGCGCGCGTGGGCATCGCTGCGCACGACGCGCCGGCGCCGCTGCCTGCCCAGGACTTCGCGGCCGTCGGGATCGAGACGACGCCCGCCCGTCCCGCCGTCGCGAAATGGCTCACGCACCTGCCTGCGCACGTGCAGATTCCGAACGCCCAGCTGCGTGTCGTCGCGTCGCCGGTCGGCGGGCTAGTGACTGCGGTCCTCGTGGGCCCCGGTGATCCGGTCGACGAAGGCCTG
>CALLYQ010000238.1 GCA_937858875.1 uncultured Lautropia sp.
CGGGTCGATCGGAACCAGCACGCCGTCGCGGTATTCGGCAAGCAAGGGCAGACGTTCGACACGGGGATCGTGGGTCAGGTCGAGCCGCAGCAGGCCGGTCACGCCGTCGACCTCCACGCGCGCCTGGCCCGACAGAAGCTGCACGCCGAGCCGGTAGGCGTCGATGCCCAGCGCATAGAGCTTCTGCAGTTCCACGCCCATCGCTGCCGGCCGCGGATAGGCGAGCACCGCCGGATGTTCGCGCTGCACCTGCCACGGCATCGCGATGATGCGAATCCCCTCGAGTTCGGGCGATCGCAATGCCTCGGCGCCGTCGCCGCTGCCGCCCATCGCTCCCGAGTTCAGCAGCGAGGTGCCGTAGATCCGCGCGCGATCGCCGACCGCCTCGCGCAGCGCCGCCGCGGTATCGAGCGGCGACGAGACGAAGTAGACGTCGGCCTCGACCTGGCGCAGCAGCGCGCGCAGCGGCGCGATCGAACCGCTCGAAGTCTGGATCGGCTCGTAGAACTCGCCGCCATGAAGGTGCCAGGAATCGATGAATGCCGAGGTGCTGCGCTGCGAAGCCGGGGAGCCATCGTGGACGATCGCTGCGCGCGGGCGTCGACCGACCGTGCGCGCCGATGCGTCGGCGAACGCGTACGCGGCAGCCTGAGCCGCCTCGCTCTCGATCGACAGGCCGAAAGTGATGACGTTGCCCGGCAGCGCGATGTTGTCGGGCTGGTTCAGGGCCAGGACCGGCAGCGCGGGCGGGCCGCCGGTGGCCAGGCCGGTAACCGCGTTGCGCGTGAGCGGCCCGATCGCGAGGGCAAAGCCGCGATCGCGCAGGCTGGCGCAAAGCTGATGCAGCTCGAAGCCGGACTCGCCGACTTCGACGACCTCGACGGCAGTGACGTCATCGCGAGCCTGTGCCGCGCGCATGCCCTCGATCAACGCCTCGCCGGCCCGCTGGTAGACGCCATTGGACGGAGGCACCAGCAGCGCAATCTGTGCCAGGCCGGTGCCGATGCGCTGCGCGGTGGCGGCGGGCGTGCCGAAGCCGGATTCGCTTGCCGTGCCCTGCGCGAGCGCGGAGAATGCCGAGCCGCCCCACAGCGCGGCGGCCGACTGCGCGATCAGGCGCAGGCTGCGGCGGCGCGCTGCTGACTGGCTAGCCATGACGGACAGGGTATGAACGAGGACATCGAGGGCCAGGATCTCCGCGCGGCTGGGTCGGGGACATTATATGTAGTGGCCACGCCGATCGGTAACCTGACCGACTTGTCCGAACGGTCGAGCCAGGTGCTGCGCAGCGTGCAGTGGGTCGCAGCCGAAGACACCCGGAATACTCGCGTGCTGCTCGACCGCGTCGGCTCGACCGCGCGAATGCTCGCGGCACACCGGCACAACGAGCGCCAATCGGCCGCCGGCATCGTCGCACTGCTGCAGAAGGGCCAGGATCTCGCGCTGGTCAGCGACGCCGGCACGCCGGCGATCAGCGACCCGGGCGCCCGGATCGTGTCGGCGGCCCTGGCCGCCGGACTCCGCGTCGTGCCGATCCCGGGCCCGTCGGCCGCGGTCGCGATGGTCTCGGCCAGCGGCCTTTGCGAGGGACCGTTTCACTTCGACGGCTTCCTGCCCTCACGTCCTCGCGCACGCGACGAGCGGCTCGAAACGCTGGCGCGGATGCCGCACCCGTTCGTGCTGTTCGAGGCACCGCACCGGATCGAAGCGACGCTGAAAGCCATCGCCGAGCGCTGCGGCACCGAACGCTGGATCGCGATCGGCCGCGAACTGACGAAGAAGTTCGAGGAAGTGCACCGCTGCCGAGCCGGCGAAGCGCTGCCCTGGCTGGCTGCCGACGCGAACCGACGCCGCGGGGAGTACGTGCTCGTCGTCGCACAGCGCGGGGCGCGTCCGGAAGGCACCGACGCGGATACCGGAGCCGGGGAGGAAAACGCGAAGGTCACAGCGGATCGGACTCGCGCCGCGACCGGATCGGCGGAGCCGGACTCCGCGCCGGCACGGAACGGACCGGCGGCGCAGAACGGCCCGGCGACACAGTCGGATCCCGGCGAAGGCGGCAGCGTCGACCCGCGCCGGCTCCTCGCGGCCCTGCTCGAAGAACTGCCACCGAGTCGCGCGGCGCGGGTCGCCAGCCATGCGACCGGGCTGCCGCGCCAGGCGCTGTACCGGCTGGCGCTCGAACTGTCGGGTGGCAACGCGTGATCTCAGGACTGCGGGTCGCACTGAACGACGCGCAATTCCTGGTCGCAGCGGCAGGCCTTCGCGATTCGCGCGGCCCACGCGACCGCCTCCTCACGCGAGGGCAGATCGAGCACGGTGAAGCCGCCGTCGAGCGGCGGCGCCCACGGATAGCCACCCTCGACGACCGTGCCGTCGGCCGAGACGAGCGCGGGAGGCACGTTTTCGTCGATGCCGCCCGCGAAAACGTAGACGCCTGCGGCCTTCGCCTCGTCGATCACGGCGTGCGCGTCGCGGCTGACCACGTCCCACTCACCGTCGGGCACGACCATCGCCGCGCTGGGAAAGGAGATCAGGTACTTGGCCATGGTGCTTTCTTCGGGCTCCCGTTGCTTCGGACTTGCGTCACCTGTAGAAAAACTCGTCCCACTCGAGGTCGGTCCACCATTCGGCCTCGAGCCCGTCGCAAGCCTCGCCGTGAGCCCGGCACATGAAACAACCTTCGCCGCGCATCAGCTCGCTGTCCTCGATCGGCGGATAACGGACCAGCAAAGCAGTGGCGCCATCACGTGCAGCCGCCTCCGCCTCGCGCATCGGGCGATCCGGCAACTCGCGAGTGCCGTAGCGGCGTAGCCGCTCCGTGCTTTCCGGATACAGCACCGAATTCTCCGCATCGATATGACGCCAGAGCGTCTGCGAATAGCGGGTTGCCAAGGTTCGGAGCCGGACACGATCGTCCTCGGATTGCGGTATCCGCTCGAGAAGCGGCGCCATCTCGCCCAGCCACGAACCCATCTCGGCGTGCTCGTTCACCAGCGCATATATCGGTCCGCGGTCGCGCGGTAGCTCCGCCTCCTTCACGAGTGCGTCGAAGAGTACGCCCTCCTCGCGATCGTGATGGTAATGGCCGGCGAATTCGATGAAGAACGCGGCGAACCGTGTGCCGTCATCCGGATCCGCAGCTCCGACGACGAGTTCGTCGACGTACTTGCGCAGGGATCCGAGCATCCGGTCGATCAGCACGTGTTCGTCCTGGAGAGTGTCGATCAGCTTCATGTCGATTCCTCCGGGAGTGCTGCGCTGCCGTCGCGCCGACTGGACTGATCTTGCATGAATTCATCCGGGGTGGCCAGCGTCACCGCGAGTTGTCCGGAACGCTTTCCCGACCGCGGGGACGCCCCTCTCGATCACTCCTGTTCTCGTAGTGAACCAAGACCTCGCGCGGGGCGCCGGTGGAGCTGCCGATCTTCCCATGTCAAGGCATTGCTACGCGGAAGGTCTGAGTCAAGCCGAGCCGCGAAGCGGCGTCGGCTTGAATGAAATTTCAGGCGCGACCACCGTTATCGAACTCTTCAGCAGAGCGGGGCGCGTCCGGCAGTTGTTTATCGAGGGACTCCCTGTACCTGATGCAACCACGAAGAAACACCGGCCATTCCGGCACCACGGTCGT
>CALLYQ010000239.1 GCA_937858875.1 uncultured Lautropia sp.
AACGTCGGCATCTCGAAGGGGGTGCCGCTCGATCGGCAAAGCGCCGCCGACTGGGACCACGAGTACGCGGTCAACGTGCGCAGCCACATGCTGATGAGCCAGAGCGCGCTGCCGAAGATGGACCCCGGCGGCGCCATCGTGCTGGTGTCCTCGCTGGCCAGCCAGCGCGCGACCGGCCGCAACCCCGCCTACGAATCGTCGAAGGCCGCGCAGGTGTCGCTGGCGCGCGCGATCGCCGCCGCCGGCGAACCCCGCGGGATCCGCTGCAACGCGCTGCTGCCAGGCCTGATGGACACGCCGATGGGACGCGACGCCTCGCGCCGCCGGCCGGAACGCGCGGCGCTCGTGCCGTTCGGACGCCAGGGGACCGGCTGGGAGGTTGCCTATGCGGCGCTGTTCCTGATCAGCAACGAGGCCAGCTATGTGAATGGGCATGCGCTGCTGGTGGACGGCGGGCTGGGCGTGGGGATCTATCGCGGCTGAGGCGAAGCGGTTTTCGCCTCGACGATATCGGACGGGCAGCGACGCGCGCGGCAATGCCGCGCGCGTCGCTGTTCTTGCGTTCGGCTTCGCGTTCATTATGATCGGGTCGATCCGGGCGAGCCGACTGCAGTCGAGCTGCCAGCCGGATCGCCCGCAATGCCCCGCATCCAGGAAGAGACGCCACCATGACCGTATCGACGCCGTCGGCCGCGAAAGCGACGGACGCACCCGGCGCTGCCGCCGATCGCGCGCAGCCTGCGCACTACCGCTTCTGGCCGCACCGCGTGCCCTACGAGCTGCCGGTGCCCGAGACCACGCTCTGGTACAACCTCGAAGTCTCGGCACGGCGCTATCCGGACCGGACCGCGCTGATCTTCTTCGGCCGCCGGATCTCCTACGCGGAGCTCGAGGCGCAGGCCGAAACGCTGGCCGGCTGGCTGCAGCACGACGCCGGCCTGAAGCCGGGCGAGCGCGTGCTGCTGATGATGCAGAACTCGCCGCAATTCGTGATCGCGTTCTACGCGGTCGTGCGCGCCGGGGGCGCAGTCGTGCCGGTGAACCCGATCAGTCGCGCCGACGAGCTTGCGCACTACATCCCCGACCCGTCGGCGCGCCTGGCGATCTGCGCCGGTGACCTCGTCGCGCACATGCTGCGGGGCGACGAGCAGCTGCCAGCCGAAAAACGCCTGTCCCACCTGCTGGTCAGCCGCTACGCCGACCTGATGCCGGAGCAGCTCGATCCGGCCGAGCAGCCGCCGGCCGCCTGGCACGACTGGCTGACTGCCGCACCGGAACTGCCGGCGCACGCCACGCGTTGGTCGGATGCGATGGCACTGGGGCGCGTGCCGGCGCCGGACCAGGGTGGTGCCGACGACCTGGTCGCCGTCTGCTACACCTCAGGCACCACGGGCCGGCCCAAGGGCTGCATGCACACGCACCGCTCGATCGGGCACAACACCGTCGCGGGCGGTTCGTGGACCCACGGCAACGTCGCCGACGTGAGCCTCGGCGTCGTACCGATGTTCCACATCACCGGCATGCAGTACGCTGTTCATATCCCGATCTGGCTCGGTTCGACGAACGTCGTCATGCCGCGCTGGGATCGCGAGCTGGCCGGCCGGATCATCTCGCGCCATCGCGTCACGAGCTGGACGAACATCCCGACGATGATCATCGACCTGCTCGGCAGCCCGAACATCGCGCAGTACGACCTGAGCAGCCTGCGGCAGCTCGGCGGCGGCGGCGCGGCGATGCCGCAGGCGGTCGCAGCGCGGCTCGAGCAGCAGTTCGGGCTCAAGTACATGGAGGGCTACGGGCTGACCGAGACGGCAGCGCCCTCGCATTCGAACCCGCCACAGGCACCGAAGCAGCAATGCCTGGGCATTCCGTTCATCGGCACCGATTCGCGCATCGTCGATCCGGTCACGCTGCAGGAACTGCCGCAGGGCGAGACCGGCGAGATCGTCGTCCACGGCCCGCAGGTCTTCAAGGGCTACTGGGAACGGCCGGCCGATACCGAAGCGGCGTTCTTCGAGCTCGACGGCAAGCGCTTCTTCCGCACCGGCGACCTTGGCCGCATCGACGAAGACGGCTATTTCTTCATCACCGATCGACTGAAACGGATGATCAACGCCAGCGGCTACAAGGTCTGGCCGGCGGAGGTCGAGACGATGCTGTTCAAGCACCCGGCGGTGCTCGAAGCTTGCGTGATCGGCACCCGCGACGCGTATCGCGGCGAATCGGTGAAGGCGGTGATCGTGCTGCGCGACGAGGCACGCGGCACGACCAGCGCCGACGACATCAGGAACTGGGCGCGCGAACACATGGCCGCGTACAAGGTGCCGAACGCGGTCGAGTTCGTCGACAGCCTGCCCAAGTCGGGCTCGGGCAAGGTCATGTGGCGCCTGCTGCAGGAGAAGGAAGGCGAGCAGCCGGGCGCCGGCCAATGAGGAAACAACGCAAGCTGCCGGCCGATCCGACCGGTCACGACGGCGACGGCGACCAGGACCGACTCGCCGTACTGATCGACGCCGACAACGCGCACGCCGGCACGATCGACGGGCTGCTGGCCGAGATCGCGCGCTTCGGCGTCGCGAGCGTCAAGCGGATCTACGGCGACTGGACGCAGCCGCAACTCGGAAGCTGGAAGAAGGTGCTGCTGCAGCACTCGGTCGTGCCGGTCCAGCAGTTCGGCTACACGAAAGGCAAGAACGCCACCGACAGCGCGTTGATCATCGACGCGATGGACCTGATGTACACGGGCCGTTTCGACGGCTTCTGCCTGGTTTCGAGCGACAGCGATTTCACGCGCCTGGCCTCGCGGCTGCGCGAGGAAGGCTTGATCGTCTACGGCTTCGGCGAACGCAAGACGCCAGCGCCGTTCGTGTCGGCCTGCGACCGCTTCGTCTATACCGAGGTGCTGCGCGCGCACGGTGCGCGGTCGGGCGCGACGACCACGACCACGGCCGCGAACGGCAGCGCGCGTGCGGCCGGCGAGGCGGCCGAAGCGGGGAGCACGGCTTCGCAAGCTTCAGCGGCAAAGGCGAAACCCGCAGCCATGTCGACGGCCTCTTCCACGCCCAACACGGCCGAGCCGAAAACCACTGCAGCCCCGGCGGCGCCAGTCCCGGCATCGTCCGAGGCCGCACCGGCGGAGCTGCCCGCCGAGGACACGCGCGCGCTGGTGGAGATGATCGTCAACGCGATCGACGCCGTCTCCGACGACAGCGGCTGGGCCGGGCTCGGCGCGGTCGGCAGCACGATCACGAAGCTGCGCCCCGACTTCGATTCGCGGCTCTACGGCCACCGCAAGTTCAGCGACCTGGTCCGCTCGATGCCCGACCGATTCGAACTCGAGGAGCGGGCGACCGGCGCGGGCAAGTCGATCTTCGTCCGGCTGGCGCCGC
>CALLYQ010000240.1 GCA_937858875.1 uncultured Lautropia sp.
AAGCCCGCGGCGACGGCGGCGCCGGCCAGGCCGGCACCGATGACCAGCACGTGCCGGCAGCCGCCAGCCGATCCCGCGAAGAAGAGCGTGTCGTTCGCCTGCACGCTGCGCGTCGGCCTCGCGGCACGGACGGCTTCGAGCCGATGGCGCTTGCCGCGGGCCCCCGGCATGCGCATCGTCTCGAAACCGAGGGTCGACAGCGCGTCGCGCAGCGCCGCTGCAGTCGACCAGGTGGCGAGCCGCGCCTCGGGGCGCGCCAGCCGCGCGACCGAGCGCAGCAACTCAGGCGACCACATTCGCGGATTGCGCGACGGCGCGAAGCCGTCGAGGAAGATCGCGTCGGCCGCCAGGCTCAGGCGGGGAACGATCCGTTGCGCGTCGCCGAAGGCGAGCGTCAGCGTGACGGCGCCATCGGCGAAGACGATGCGGTGCAGGCCCGGGAGTGCGGGCGGCCAGCCGGCCAGCAGCCGTTCCGCGTCACGCCCTGGAACTGCCCCAAGCGCGGCCAGCCCGCGGCGCAGGTCCTCGCGCGACAGCGGCCGGGCCTCGACCGATACGAAGTGCAATGCGACGCACCGCTGCGGGTCGTCGCGCCAGGCGCGCAGCGTCGTCAGGAAGTTCACGCCGAGGCCGAAGCCCAATTCGAACGCGAGCCTGCCAGCGCTCGCGCAGCCGGCAGCCGCCGACGAACACCGTTTCGGCTTCGTCCCAGGCGCCGTTGCGATTGCGGAAGACGTCGCCGTACTGCGCATCGTAGGGCGCACCGGCCTCGTCGAATACGAGCCCCGGGTGCGGCCCGAAGCCCTCGAAACCGGTTGGCGCCTCGCCGGTGCCGGCGGCAGGCTCGCCGTTCCCGGCCGGCGCTTCGCCGGCCGACCGTGGCGAAACCGCGTCGCCGAATCGAGCAGGATCGCTCATCGTGCACATCAGGCCGGAAAGTGCGGATGATAGCGGTCGTCGCTCCTCTGGCATGACCGATGTCGCCGACCGAAATCCTCGTCCGTCCCTATCGCGCCGTGCAGTCGCTCGGCCGCGAAATGCGCCTGTCCTACCTGCCGCCGCTGATGGTCTACCTGGCTGCGGGCGTCTCGGGACTGACCGCGATCGTCGGCACCTTCTTCGTCAAGGACTACCTCGGCCTGTCGGCCGAGTTCCTCGCAGCGCTCGGTTTCTGGGCGGGGCTGCCGTGGGCCCTGAAGATGCCGCTGGGCCACCTTGTCGACCTGATCTGGCGCTGGAAAGGCTGGCTCGTGATGGCCGGCGCCAGCCTGATCGCGGCGAGCCTTGCGATCATGATCGGGCTGCTCGCCGATCCGGAAGCGATGCGCACGGTCATGTCGGCCGGCGCCTGGTACGTGCTGTCGGCGCTGCTCGCGCCGGTCGGCTTCGTCATGCAGGACGTCGTTGCCGACGCGATGACGGTCGAGGCGGTGCCGCGAGTCGACGAGCACGGCGAGCCGATCGGCGACGAGCAGCGCCGGTCGATGCATACGACGATGCAGACGCTCGGACGCGTCGCGATCATCGGCGGCAGCCTGCTGGTGGCGCTGCTGAACGTGGGCATGCTCGGTGGCGTCGCGCAGCTGCCCGAGGCGCAGCGCGTCGACGTCTACGTAAGGATTCACCAGATCGCGCTGGCGATCCCGGTCATCTCGGTCAGCGGCGTCGTCTTCGCCTGGTGGCTGCAGAGGCGCCAGCGCGGCACGCTGATCGCCGGCGGCTTGACGCCCGCCGAGGCCGACGCGGCGCTGACCGTGCATGCCGAGCGGCCGCCGATCAACTGGTGGGTGCTCGGCGGCGGTGCCGCCTTCGCAGCGCTGTCGCTGGGGGTCGGTCTCGGCGATTTCCGTTTCGCGCAGGAACTGGTGTTCGGCGTCTCGATGGCGATCATCCTGATCCTGATGTGGCGGCTGCTGCGCGAGCTCGAGCCGTCGGCACGCGAAGCGCTGCTGGGCACGGCGATCGTGATCTTCGTGTTTCGCGCGCTGCCGACGCCCGGCGCGGGGCAGACCTGGTGGATGATCGACGACCTGGGCTTCGACCAGCAGTTTCTGGCCCTGCTGTCGCTGATCTCGACGGCGCTGACGCTGGTCGGCCTGTTCGTGTTTCGCCGCTTCATGGCCGAGAACTCGATCTACCGGATCGTCGGCATCCTGACCGTGGTAGCCGCCGTTCTGAGCCTGCCGATCATCGGGATGTTCTACGGCCTGCACGAGTGGACGGCGCGGCACACGGGCGGCATCGTCGATGCGCGCTTCATCGCGCTGGTCGATACGGCGATCGAGTCGCCGCTCGGCCAGGTCGCGATGGTTCCCATGCTGGCCTGGATCGCCAACAGCGCGCCCGAGCGGCTGAAAGCGACCTATTTCGCAGTGATGGCCTCGTTCACGAATCTTGCGCTTTCGGCCTCCCAGCTCGGGACCAAGTACCTGAATCAGGCCTACATCGTGACCCGCGAAGTGCGCGATCCCGTGACCGGCGTGGTCAGTGTCGCGGCCGACTACGGCCAGCTCGGCGAGCTGATGATCGTCTCGATGGTGATCACGCTGGTGCTGCCGTTCGCAACGATCGCGCTGGCGAAGATCGCCGGGCTGCGCAGCGCATGATCGCTCTGCCGGAGCGCGGGCGTCCCGCTTGCACGAAGACCGCCGAATCCGGCCCGCGCGGCCTTTAGAATGCCTGCAGGCCACTCCACCCCTCGAATGAGCAGCCCTTCCATCATCGATTCCGCGGACCGCGCCGACCGTCGTCGCGGACGGCGCAGGCTCTTGCGGCTGGCGCTCGGTGCATCGCTGGCACGCAGCATCGCTGCCCAGCGCATGCGCGCCGTCGCCGGACTGGGAGTCAGCCTTGCGTCTGCAGCGCATGCGCAGGCGCCCTCCGATGGTGCAGCGAAGGGCTCGGCACTGGTGCGGCCGGGGACGACGAAGCTCGTCTACGAGGTCTTCCTCGACGACTATCGCAGCGGCAGCCGCGTCGCAACGATGAACCAGCAGTTCGACCTGCTGCCCGACGGCGACTACCGGTTTCGAAGCGAGGCCCAGGCCACGGGCCTGCTGTCGCTGATCTGGCGCGGCTCGATGATCCAGGTCAGCCGCGGCGGCTTCGACGCGAACGGCTTGCGTCCGTTCGAATTCATCGATCGGCGCGGCAACCGCAAGGCTCGCGGTGCCAAGATCGACCGGGCTGGCGGGCAGGCGACGTTCTTCGACGGCCAGCGAGCTGCGGCTCCGGAGGGCACGCAGGACCGGCTGTCGGTGCTTGCGCAACTGGGCCTGTTGCTGGCCGCCGGAGATGGTGATGGCGGTTCGCTGGGCGCCGGGCACACGTTCGAGTTCCCGATGCTGGCGACTTCGCGGATCACGCAGTCGCAATGGCACATCGAGGAGCGCGAGCAGTTGCGCTTCGAGTCGGGCACTGTCGACTCGATCCGGATCCGTCGACTGATCCCGCCGGGCGACGACTCGCCTTCGATCGTCGTCTGGTTCGATCCGGCACGGCTGCCGTGGCCGGTGCGCATCCGCGTTGCAGAAGTCGACGGCCAGGCGCTCGACCAGGTGCTCCAGCGCGTCGACTAGGGCAGCCCTGGTCCTGCGCTATCCTCGCCGGACCCCGAACCAGGTCGCACCTGCGCGGCCGGATCCCGCACGCATCGCGATCGCCCTGGAGCTCCGCCATGACCCGCATCCTCCATCGCACCCTGAACAAGCACATGCCGATCGCAGTCGGCGGGCAGGGCGTCTGGCTCGAGGATGCGGAAGGCAAGCGCTACATCGATGCCTCGGGTGGCGCGGCCGTCTCCTGCCTGGGGCACGGCCATCCCGACGTCAGGGCGGCGATGCATGCGCAGATCGACCGGCTGTCGTACGCGCACACGAGCTTCTTCACGACCGAGGTCGCCGAGCAGCTCGCCGACACGCTGATCGAGGATGCGCCCGAAGGGATCGGGCACGTCTATTTCGTGTCGGGCGGCTCGGAGGCGATCGAGGCGGCGCTGAAACTGGCGCGCCAGTATTTCGTCGAAATCGGGCAGCCGCAGCGCAGGCATTTCATCGCACGCCGGCAGAGTTATCACGGCAACACGCTCGGTGCGCTGGCGGTCGGCGGCAACGCCTGGCGGCGTGCGCAGTTCGCGCCGTTGCTGATCGACGTCGGGCATGTGTCGCCGACCTATGCCTACCGTAACCTGCAGCCCGGCGAGAGTCCGGCCGAATACGGTCAGCGGCTGGTCCGCGAACTCGCCGATGCGATCGAGCACCTCGGCGGCGAAAATGTCATTGCCTTCGTCGCCGAGACCGTCGGCGGTGCCACGTCGGGCGCACTGACCGCGCCGCCCGGCTACTTCCGGGGCGTGCGCGAACTGTGCGACCGGCACGGGATCCTGCTGCTGCTCGACGAGGTGATGTGCGGAATGGGGCGCACCGGTACGCTGCATGCCTGCGAGCAGGAAGACATCGCGCCCGACCTGATGACGATCGCCAAAGGCCTCGGCGGGGGTTACCAGCCGATCGGGGCCGTGCTCGTGCAATCGCGGATCGTCGACGCGATCGGAAAGGGCAGCGGCTTCTTTCAGCACGGGCACACCTATCTCGGGCACGCCGTCGCCTGCGCGGCGGCGCTGGCCGTGCAGCAGGTGATCCGTCGGGACCGGCTGCTCGAGCGGGTTCGCGAGCAGGGACAATTGCTGAGCCAGTTGCTGCATACCCACTTCGGCGACCATCCGCACGTTGGCGACATCCGCGGCCGCGGCCTGTTCCAGGCGATCGAGCTGGTCTCCGAGCGCGGCTCGAAGCAGGTCTTCGATCCGGCGCTGCGCCTGCACGCCCGGATCAAGCAGGCGGCGATGGATCGCGGACTGATGGTCTACCCGATGGGCGGCACCGTCGACGGCCGGCTGGGCGACCACGTGCTGATCGCTCCGCCGTTCGTCATCGGCGACGAGGAACTCGATGCCGTCGTCGAGCGGCTCGGCGAGGCCGTCGACAGCGCGATCGGGCAGGCGAGGGCGGGCTGATGGCCTCTCAACCTCTGAGGGCCGGCTCGCCGCGCGACGGCGTGCAGCCGTTTCGTCGACACGATCCAGGCATGCCATTCGAACTTGCCTGAACGCCGGAATCCGGTTACATCTTGCGGACAATCACTTAAACGATTCTTCGGAGCCAAGACTTCATGTTCAGATTTCCAGCGTCTGCGAAACTCGCCGCGGTCATCGGCGCAGCCCTATCGGCAGCGGCCTTCAGCGCACCGGTCGCGGCTCAGCAGAAGTTCATCACGATCGGCACCGGCGGCGTCACCGGCGTCTACTACGCGGCGGGCGGCGCGATCTGCCGGCTCGTCAACAAGGACCGCGCGCAGCACGGCATTCGCTGCTCGGTCGAGTCGACCGGCGGCTCGGTCTTCAACGTCAACACGATCAAGGCCGGCGAACTCGACCTCGGATTCGTGCAATCCGACGTGCAGTACAACGGCCTGAAGGGCGTCGGCCAGTTCAAGGACGCCGGTCCCTACGAGCCGCTGCGTGCAGTCTTCTCCGTGCACCCCGAGCCGTTCACCGTGGTCGCGCGCAAGGAAGCGAACGTCAAGACCTTCGACGACTTCAAGGGCAAGCGCTTCAACGTCGGCAACCCCGGTTCCGGCACCCGCGCTTCGATGGAAGAGCTGGTCGCCGCGCTCGGCTGGAAGATGAGCGACTTCGGTCTCGCTTCCGAACTCAAGGCCGACGAGCACGGGCCGGCGCTGTGCGACGGCAAGATCGACGGCTTCTTCTACGCGGTCGGCCATCCGTCGGCAAACATCCAGGATCCCACCACGTCCTGCGGCGCGCAGCTGGTGCCGTTGACCGGCGGGGCGATCGACAAGCTGCTCGAAGGCAAGCCGTACTACGCAAAGGTCACGATCCCGGGTGGCATGTATCCGGGCAACGCCGAACCTGTCGAGACCTACGGCGTGCTGGCCACGGTCGTCGCCTCGGCGAACACGCCGGCCGACACCGTCTACGCGGTCGTCAAGGCCGTTTTCGACAACTTCGACGACTTCAAGAAGCTGCACCCTGCGCTGGCCAACCTGAAGCCCGAAGACATGACCAAGAACGGGCTGTCGGCGCCGCTGCACGAGGGTGCGCTGCGCTACTACAAGGAAAAGGGCTGGGTGAACTGATCGGCGCCTGATCGGTCGTCCGACGACAGAACCGAAAGAGCGGGCCCGGCGCCCGCTCTTTCGTATCCGCGCAGCGACAGGAGATTTTGTGAGCGACATCGAGAAGGCGTCCCCGGAGCTGCAGCAGATCGTTGCCGACGCCGACACCGGCGGGCGCGCAGCCGGCGGCCTGGCCGGCGCGACGATCTTCCTGGTCGCGATCGGCTGGGCGCTGTTCCAGCTCTGGTATGCCTCGCCGTTGCCGTTCACGTTCGGGATCGGCCTGCTCAACGACACCGAAGCGCGCGCGCTGCACCTGGCGCTGGCGCTCTTTCTTGCCTACCTGGCCTTTCCGGCCAGCCGGCGCGCGGCGCGCGACAAGGTCCCGATCTACGACTGGGTGCTGGCCTTCGTCGCCGCCTTCTGCGGCGCCTACCTGCTGCTGTTCTACGCCGAGCTGGCGACCCGTCCAGGCCAGCCGACGCTGCAGGACATCGTCGTGGCCACCGTCGGCATGGTGCTGCTGCTCGAGGGCACGCGCCGCGCCGTCGGTTTGCCGATGACGATCCTGGCGATGGTCTTTCTCGGCTACATATTTCTCGGTCCGTACCTGCCGGACGTCGTATCGCACAAGGGGGCCTCGCTCGAGCGGATGATCTCGCACATGTGGCTGACCACCGAGGGCGTCTACGGCGTCGCGCTCGGCGTCTCGGTCGGCTTCATCTTCATCTACGTGCTGTTCGGTTCGCTGCTCGATCGTGCCGGCGCCGGCAACTACATGATGCAGGTCTCGTTCGCCGCGCTCGGCCACATGCGCGGCGGACCGGCCAAGGTCGCGGTCGTGTCCTCGGGGCTCAACGGGCTGATCTCGGGTTCGTCGGTGTCCAACGTGGTCTCGGGCGGCATCTTCACGATCCCGCTGATGAAGAAGGCCGGCTACGGCGGCGTCAAGGCCGGCGCGATCGAGACCGCATCGTCGGTCAACGGGCAGATCATGCCGCCGGTCATGGGCGCGGCCGCCTTCCTGATGGTCGAGTACGTCGGCATTCCCTACGTCGAGATCATCAAGCACGCGTTCCTGCCGGCGACGATCTCGTACATCGCGCTGTTCTACATCGTCCATCTCGAGGCGCTGAAGCTCGGCATGGATCCGCTGGCCGTGCGTCGCCAGCGCAGCCCGAAGGAGCGGGCGATCGGCTGGGCGCTCGGGCTGACCGGCACGATCGTCGTCTGCGCGCTGATCTACTGGATCGCACTCGGCGCGCAGGCGCTGTTCGGCAGCGCGGCGCCGTGGATCGTCGCTGCGCTGTTGCTGCTGCTGCACGTGGTCCTGTTGCAGCGCGCGGCGCAGTATCCGGACCTGCCCGAGGAAATCGACGTCGAGAACCCGGTGCTGCCCGACACCTGGCCCACGGTGCGCGCCGGCCTGCATTTCCTGATCCCGATCGGCGTGCTGATCTGGTGCCTGATGATCGAGCAGATGTCGCCGGCGCTGTCGGCGTTCTGGGCCTGCACGACGCTGATCGCGCTGATGCTCACGCAGCGTCCGCTGATCGCGCTTTTCCGGGGCCACGGCGGCTATGCCGAGGCTTTCCTGCGCGGCTGGCGCGAGGTCTACGGCGGCCTGAACGACGGCGCGCGCAACATGATCGGCATCGGCGTCGCGACCGCGACGGCCGGCATCATCGTCGGCGGCATCACGCTGACCGGCCTCGGCTTCCGGATGACCGATTTCGTCGAGGTCGTCTCGCAAGGCAACGTGATCGCGATGCTGCTGTTCACGGCCTTCGTCTGCCTGGTGCTCGGCCTCGGCGTGCCGACGACGGCCAACTACATCCTCGTCGCGTCGCTGATGGCGCCGGTCATCGTCGAGCTCGGCGCGCAGAGCGGGCTCGTGATTCCGCTGATCGCGGTGCACCTGTTCGTCTTCTATTACGGAATCATGGGCGACATCACGCCGCCGGTCGGGCTCGCCTCGTTCGCCGCGGCGGCGATCTCGCACGAGGACCCGATCGCCACCGGCATCCAGGGTTCGCTGTACGCGCTGCGCACCGTCGTGCTGCCGTTCGTGTTCGTGTTCAATCCGGCGCTGCTGATGATCGACGTGCGCAGCTGGTTCGAGGTCGTGATCGTCGCCGGCGCATCGACGCTCGCCTCGCTGACCTTCGCCGCCGTCACGATGAACTGGTTCCGCGTGCGCTGCCGCTGGTGGGAACTGGCGCTGCTGTCGATCGCCACCTTCGCGCTGTTCCGGCCCGACTGGTTCATGGACAAGTACGCCGCACCCTACACCGACGCGCCAGCCAGCCAGGTCTTCGAAATCGCCGAGCGCCTGCCGCACAACGACCGGCTCGTGCTGCAGATCCACGGCCTGAACATCGAGGGCGACGAAGTCCTGAAGACTGTCGCAGTCCAGCTCGGCGAACCCGGCGAGGCGCGAAAGCGCCTGCAGGATGCCGGCCTGACGATCGTTGCGCTCGGCGACCAGGTGCAGGTGGGCAACGTGCGCTTCGGCAGCCGTGCGCGCAAGTCCGGCTTCGAGGCCGGCTGGGACATCGCGTCGGTCAAGGTGCCGACGCAGCGGCCGTCGGCGTACTGGGTCTATATCCCGGCTGTGATGCTGGTCATGTTCGTCTGGCTGGCGCAGGGGCGGCGATCAGCCGCGCGTAGGCCGCCAGGTCCACGTTCCCGCCACTGAGCAATACGCCGACCCGTTTTCCCTGCCAATCGGCAGCGGCCGCGAAAGCCGCCGCTGCCGCCAGGCAGCCGGTCGGCTCCACGACCAGCTTCATCCGCTCGGCGAAGAAGCGCATCGCGTCGATCAATTGCTCGTCGCGCACGGTGACGATGTCGCGCACGTGCCGGCGGATGATCGGAAAGGTGAGCTCGCCCAGATGCGTGGTCATCGCGCCGTCTGCGATCGTCTTCGGGACCGGGATCGTCACGATCCGGCCGGCATGCAGCGATTGCCGGCCGTCGTCGCCGGCCTGCGGCTCCGCGCCGTAGACCGCGCATTCGGGTGCCATTGCCTCGGCGGCGAGCACGCTGCCGGCGAGCAGTCCGCCGCCGCCCAGGCAGACGAACAGCGCATCGAGCGGCCCCACTTCGTCGAACAGTTCGAGCGCCGCGGTGCCCTGGCCGGCGATCACCTCGGCGTGATCGTAGGGCGGGATCATCGTCAGGCCGCGTTCGCGGGCGAGCCGCTTCGTCAGTTCCTCGCGGTCGTCGGAGAATCGGTCGTACTCGACGATCTCGCCGCCGTAGCCGGCCGTGGCCGCCCGCTTGGCCGCCGGCGCGTCGGACGGCATGACGATCGTTGCCGCCACGCCGAGCAGCCGCGCGGCCAGTGCGATCGCCTGCGCATGATTGCCGGACGAAAATGCGATGACACCGCGGCGGCGCTGCGCGTCGTCGAGCGCGGCGATCGCGTTGTAGGCGCCGCGGAACTTGAACGCGCCCATTCGCTGCAAGTTCTCGCACTTGAAGAACAACTGCGCGCCAGTGCGTGCGTCGGCCGTGGCCGAGCGCAGCACCGGCGTGCGGTGTGCGACGCCGTCCAGGCGCGTCGCGGCGAGGCGGACCGCATCGTAATCGGGGAGCGTGACGGCCGGGTCGGTGGCGGGTGCCGCCGGCAGCCCGGTGGTTGGATCGGCTGCGCGGGTGGTGGCCATGGCTTGTTCCAGGTCTTGTCTTCGGTTCGCCTACACTTTACGCAATGCCGCGAATCGCGGCGCAACGGAGGCGGCGGCCGACGCATGGCTGCGGATCTGTTCGAGGCTCTGGCGATCGAGATGCCGCCGATCGGACCCGGCGTGGAAGCGCTCGCGCCCGGCGCGCTGGTCCTGCGCGGGTTCGCGCGAGCGGTCGCGCGCCAGCTCTTCACCGATCTTCGCGTCGTCGTCGATCAGGCGCCGTTTCGACAGATGATCACGCCGGGCGGCTTGCGGATGTCGGTGGCGATGACCAACTGCGGCGAGTTGGGCTGGGTCAGCGATCGTCGTGGCTACCGATACGATCCGGCAGATCCGGACAGCGGGCGCTGCTGGCCGGCGATGCCGGCCTCGTTCGTCGAGCTGGCGCAGCGCGCGGCCGAGCGCGCCGGCTTCGGCGGTTTTGCGCCCGACGCCTGCCTGGTCAACCGCTATGCGCCTGGAGCGCGGCTGAGCCTGCACCAGGATCGCGACGAGCGGGATTTCGGCTGGCCGATCGTTTCGGTGTCGCTGGGCCTGCCGGCGATCTTCCAGTTCGGCGGGCCCCGGCGCAGCGACAAGGCCAGGCGCATACCGCTGCAGCATGGCGATGTCGTCGTCTGGGGCGGCTCGTCGCGCCTGCACCATCACGGCGTGCTCGCACTGGCCGACGGCGACCACGCGCTGACCGGACGCTCGCGCTTGAACCTCACTTTCCGCAAGGCCGGCTGAGCCGCTGCGCGAGATCCGGACCCGGAAGCCGGCCTCGCCATGCAACCGGCAGGATCAGCTCTTCGCCGCGGCCGACGGCTGTGCGCATCGCACCTGGTTGCGGCCGCCATGCTTCGCTGCATACATCGCCGCGTCGGCTGCGCGGATCAGCGATTCGACCGAGTCGCCATGGCGCGGATACATGGCGACGCCGATCGAGACGGCGATCGGCGGCAGCGGCTCGCCATGCTGCTCGAGCGCCAGCGCGCCGACTGCGATCCGGACCTCCTCGGCACGCGCCATCGCCCGCTCGAGCGTGACGTCAGGCAGCACGACGACGAACTCTTCGCCGCCGTAGCGGCTGGCGATATCGCTGACGCGCGTCAGCCGACGCAGCAGCGCGCCGATCGCGGAGATGACCAGGTCGCCGGCCTCGTGGCCATGTTCGTCGTTGAAGCGCTTGAAGTCGTCGACGTCGAGCATCAGCACGGCCAGCCCGGTGCTGCGCCGCCGGGTGCGCGCGCGCTCGGCGCGGGCGACCTCGCGCGCCGTCGATGCCTCGAGGTAGCGCCGGTTGTAGAGCTGCGACAGGGGATCGCGTATCGACAGTTCGCGCAACTCCTCGCGCCACTTCAGGTTGGCGACCGCCAGCGCGAGCTGCGCGACGGCGGCGCCGGTCAGCTCGCTGTCGAGCAGCGATTGCGGTGTCGCGCCATCGCGGCTGCACAGACGGATCGCACCCAGCGTCTGCTCGGCAGCCAGCAACGGAATGAAGACGACGCCGCCTTCGATGAACGGCCCGTTGTGCTGCTGCAGCGACGAACGCAGGAAAGGCGGCGGCTGGCTGGGCGCCACCGGCGCCAGCCCCCATTCGAAGACGCGCCGCAGCCGCTTGTGCTCGCCGTCGACGAGCAGCAACGCGCCGCCGTCGGCTGCGAACAGGCGCGGCAGGAAACCGCCGATCAGCGCGATCCCCTCGTCGAAGGAAGAGGGCCGGGACAGTGCCCTGGCGAATTCGGTCAGCGTTCGCAGGTGGTCGATCGAGCAAGTCCCTTCGGTCTCCGGACCGTTCGGGGGCGATACGTTCGTGCTCACGCCTGCGCCCCCGCGGGCCAATGCGGAGGGCCGGCTTCGAACCCTCGATAGCCCGCCGGAGAATCGAGCACTGCAGCAGTCGACGACAATCGCCCTCCCTCCGTTGCAGGCCACGCCAGCGGGAAAATCCTTAAGCCGAGCGCCGCAGCCTCGGGGGCCGGCGCTACGGGATAAGGTAACTCCGAAATGGGTGGCATCACGAAAAAAGTCGCAATACCGACGAGGTCCTTGCTGTCTGCGGATCTTGCGGGCTTGGCCCCGATGCGGCCCCGGCCCGTCGCGGCCCGGCCTGTCGCGGCCCGGTCTGTCGCGGCCCGGTCTGTCCGGGCAAGCGCTGGATGAGCGTGCGCTTGCTTTAGACTCGGGACGAACGAAGCGCAACGAGCCGAATCGGAGAATCTTCATGAAGACACGTGCAGCAGTCGCCTGGGAGGCCGGCAAACCCCTGACGATCGAAACGGTCGAGCTGCAGGGTCCGCGGGCCGGCGAGGTGCTGGTCGAGATCAAGGCTACCGGCATCTGTCATACGGACTGGTACACGCTGTCCGGTGCCGACCCCGAGGGCCTGTTTCCGGCGATCCTCGGACACGAAGGCGCGGGCGTCGTCGTGGACGTCGGCCCGGGCGTAAGCACGCTGAAGAAGGGCGACCACGTCATTCCGCTCTACACGCCCGAATGCCGGCATTGCAAGTTCTGCCTGTCGCGCAAGACGAACCTGTGCGGTGCGATTCGAGCCACGCAGGGCAAGGGGCTGATGCCCGACGGCAGTTCGCGTTTTTCGCTCGACGGCAAGCCGCTGCTGCACTACATGGGCACGTCGACCTTCTCCAATTACACGGTGGTTCCCGAGATCGCGCTCGCGAAGATCCGTGAAGACGCGCCCTTCGACATCGTCTGCTACATCGGCTGCGGCGTGACCACGGGCATCGGCGCCGTGCTGTTCACTGCGAAAGTCGAGGCCGGCGCGAACGTCGTCGTGTTCGGCCTGGGCGGCATCGGCTTGAACGTGATCCAGGGCGCTAGGATGGTCGGCGCCGACCGGATCATCGGCGTCGACCTGAATCCCGAGCGCGAGAAGATGGCACGCGAATTCGGGATGACCGATTTCATCAACCCGAAGGAGGTCGACAACGTCGTCGATGCGATCGTCCAGATGACCGATGGCGGTGCCGACTACAGCTTCGAGTGCATCGGCAACACGACCACGATGCGCCAGGCGCTCGAGTGCTGCCACAAGGGTTGGGGCCAGAGCGTGATCATCGGCGTGGCCGAGGCCGGCGCCGAGATCTCCACCCGGCCGTTCCAGCTCGTGACCGGTCGCGTCTGGAAGGGGTCGGCCTTCGGCGGCGCGCGTGGGCGCACCGACGTGCCGAAGATCGTCGACTGGTACATGGACGGCAAGCTGCGCATCGACGAGCTGATCACGCACCGGCTGCCGCTCGAGCAGATCAACGAAGGCTTCGAACTGATGAAGCGCGGCGAATCGATCCGCTCGGTCGTCGTCTATTGAGGAAGAGAAGGGGGAAGGGAGAAGAGAGGGAGAGGGAGAGGGAGAGAAGGGCGATGAAGGTCATTGGGGAACACGGCTGCTTCGGCGGCATCCAGCGCTTCTGCCGGCACGAGTCCGAAACCATCGGGCTGCCGATGCAGTTCTCGTTGTACCTGCCGCCGCAGGCGCGCGAGCGCAGCGTGCCTTTGCTGGTCTACCTGGCCGGGCTCACGTGCACCGAGGAAACCTTTCCGGTCAAGGCCGGCGCGCAGCGGGTGGCCGCCGAACTCGGGCTCGCCTTGTTGGCGCCTGACACCAGCCCCCGGGGAGCCGACGTGCCGGGCGAAGCCGACGACTGGGATTTCGGCGTCGGCGCCGGCTTCTGGCTCGACGCGACGCAGGAACCCTGGCGCCGGCACTGGCGGATGGAAACCTGGCTCCTGGACGAACTGCTGCCGCTGCTCGGCGGCGAGGATCCCGCCGGCCTGCCGCCGCTGGACCTCGACCGGGCCGGCATCTTCGGCCATTCGATGGGCGGG
>CALLYQ010000241.1 GCA_937858875.1 uncultured Lautropia sp.
CGAGTACAGCGTGATCGCCACGCTGAACCTGAACGGCGACTACATCTCCGACGCCCTGGCCGCGCAGGTCGGCGGCATCGGCATCGCGCCGGGCGCCAATATGTCGGATTCGGTCGCGATGTTCGAAGCCACGCACGGCACTGCGCCGAAGTACGCCGGCAAGGACTACGTGAACCCGGGCTCGGAGATCCTGTCGGCGGAGATGATGCTGCGGCACATGGGCTGGACCGAAGCCGCCGACCTGATCATCTCGTCGATGGAGAAGGCGATCCTGTCGAAGAAGGTCACCTACGACTTCGCGCGGCTGCTGCCAGGGGCCGAGCAGGTGTCGTGCTCGGGGTTCGGGCAGGTGATGATCGACAATATGTGATCGCGTTCCACCCGGCCAGGCCGGGCGACGAAAAGGCCCCGTTTCCGCTGGAGGCGGGGCTTTTTGCTGCCCGTTCTATCCGTTGTCGTACGCCGAGGTTGTTGCCCCAGTGTTTGATGTCGAGAACGGCCTCGGTCATGCAACGAGTGATGTCCCTGCTTGCGCTCCTGCCTGGTTCTATGGCGGCGCGAACCGCGTGCAGGCTCGGAAGAATGCGCTTCATCGAACGCCGAAGTGGTGAACGTCTACGGCGGCAATGTCCGCGAAGTCGTGCTGCGATCGTCGGCCAGAGCGTGCAGCCACGCCGAGAACGGCAAGCTCAAATAGACGTTCTCCCCTGCAGCCATCCCGTCGAAGGTGACCGCTCTTTCGCAGAAGGCCGGTCCGAGATAGATCGAATGCAACGGTGATCCCGGCCGCTGTCGACGGCACAGCGACCCGGTGTTGTCGAGCCAGCGCAAACCCGGAACCGCCGAGCGTTCGACCACGAGGGTTGCGCGGTGCTCCGGAAGGTCGACGACGAGGATGGCGATCCGGTTCGCAGCGACCGCCAGGGTTGCCGCGACTGCCGCGGTCGCCGCGATCGCCGCGACGAGGATCGCGGCGGTCGCATGGCGTCTCGTTTCGAGCGGCCTTCTCATCGCCGCGATCGGGAGGCCGGCATCAACGGCTACGGACCCGAGTCCGGAGGTGCCGCGTGGCGCCCCGGGGTTGCCGGACGCCTCTTCAAGGCGCGCCGGCCGGTGCCAGCGTGATGCTTTCGGCCTTGACGCTGTCGACCTTGCCCCGGCTGAACGCCATCGGGAAGAAGTTGCCGTTCGCCCAGTCAGCCACGAGGTTCTTGTAGTAGGGGCTCTCAGGATCGGCCGACTGGCCCGGGACGTTCAATGCCAGCGAGTTGTCCCAGTCGCTCAGGTCGAGCACCTGCCGGTACGACGCACCGCTGGTGACGCGGAAGTCCGAGGTCCGGTACGAGGCGCGGTGCACGGTGTCGTTCGTGCCGCCCACGGGATAGCGCTCGGTGGCGAGCTGCGCAGCCAGGTCCGGCGACAGGAACCCGGCGAGTTCATGCTCGAACCGGATGTGATGCAGTGCGCCCCAGTTCCAGTTCGCCTTGTCTGAGCCCAGGCGTGTCCGCACATCGACCAGAGCCGCTTCGAGAGTCTCGAGCAACACGGCGTCGCGCCCGGCCAGCGGGTCGGCGCCGAATACCGCGTCGGGCGCCGCGAGCTTGGCAAAGACGATCCGCTTGTCCAGCGAGCCGAACACACTGCGCGCATCGGCCGGCACCATGAGCTGCGTGACGCGTGCGACGACCTTGGGCATCCACAGCTCGAAGATGGTGGCGGCGACCGAATCGACCGAGGCGACGTGATCCCAGTTCTGCAGCAGGGTCAGCGCTTCGACCGTGTCCGGATTCGTCGACTGGATGCCGCTCAGGTACGGCACCAGAACGCGCGCCGGGATCGTCAGGTCGTCGTACTGCAGGCGCGCCGAGTCGGCGACGGTGTGCCGCGACGCAGCGCTCAGCACCTCGGTGATGCGTTCCATCCTGAAGGGCTCGGCCCAGGCGCTCGCGGACATGCCGCGATACTTGTAGTTGTCCGGAACGTTGAACTGGTTCGCCGTGGCGAAGAAGCCGGTCGCCGGATTCAACACACGGGGCAGTTCCGAACCCGGCAGGAAGCCGCTCCACTCGTAGCTGCCGTCGCCGGGCACCGGAAGCATGCCCGACCAGTCGGCGCGCGGGCGGATCGGCGCAACGGCGCCGCCGAACCAGCCGATGTTGCCGTCCACGTCGGCGTAGACCATGTTCTCGCCCGGCGTGAAGTGGCGGGCCATCGCGTCGGTGAAATCGTTCCAGTTTTGCGCCTGGTTCAGCCGCAGGCTCGCGAGGTACGCTGCGGTTCCCGGGAATTCGAGATAAGCCGCGCGCACCGCGTACGCCTTTTGGCTGGCCGGGTCCTCGAACACGACCGGGCCGTGGCGGGTGAACTTGATTTCTGCCGTCCTGTCCGGCTGGCCGCGCACCTTGATCGTCTCGTTCAGCACGTGCATCGATTCCCAGCCGCCCTGGTAGCGGTACTGGTTCGGGTCGGCCGGATTCGTGTCGTAGACGTAGAGATCCTCCTCGTCGCCGAACGCGAAGATGGTCAGGCCCATGCCGATCCGCTCGTTGTGACCGATCGAGACGCCGGGCAGCGCCGGTTCGCCCGCACCGATGAAGTTCCAGCCGGGCGCGTTCAGGTGCACCATGTAGCGCAGCGACGGCATCGAGATCGTGCGGTGCGGGTCATTGGAGAGGATCGGCTTGCCGGTGTCGGTCCTCGTACCTGCGATGGTCCAGTTGTTGCTCTCGTATTGCAGCGCGCGCAGTTCCTCTTCGCTGCGGTTCGAGAGATTCTTGCCGACCGAAAGCGCAGCGGCCAACCGCTCCCGATCGGCGGGACTCAGCGGACTGCGCGGAAAATCGTTCGCCTCGAAGGCCTGGCCTCCTCGGGCGAGACTGTAGTTGGCCAGGATCGACGGGGTCATGGCCGCGAGATCGATTCCGGCCGGCACCTGCAACTGGACCGGCGGTTCGAAGACGCTCAGTTCCTGCACCTTGTCGATGCCTACCGAATTGATGCGACGCGCCAGGGTCACCTCGCTGCTCACGTTGCGCGTGATGCCGTAGATGCGGATCAGCGAAGAGGTCGGGCTCCACTCGCCGGGCTCGGTACCGGTCAGGCGGAACTCGATGGGCATCTTCTGGGGATCGGCCTTGACGCTCGCGACGTAGGCATTGATGCCGTTCGCGAACGCGGTGAGGATCTCCTTGGCCTGCGGGTGATAGCTTGCGTATTCCTGCTCGAGGTCGCCGCGGTACAGGAAGAGCCGGGCGGCGCGGTCCTGCTCGGCGAAGCGCTCTCCGAACTGCTCGGCCATCTTGCCCTCGCCCTGGCGGCGCCACTGGTCGAGCTGCCACAGCCGGTCGCGCGCGGCATTCCAGCCTTGCGCGAAGAACAGGTCGCGCTGGTTCTTCGCGTAGATGTGGGACACGCCGAAGTGATCGCGCACGATCTCGACCGGCTCGCTGACGCCGGGCACTTGCACCGAAGGGCCTTCCGGCGGCGGCGGGATTTCGTCGTCATCGTCGTCGCCGCAGGCAGCGAGCCCGAGCGCAAGGGCAAGGATCAGCGCTTTGCGCCAATGGGGCGATTCGAACATGTTCGTCTCCCTGGTTTCGTGGACTACACACGAACGAGCGCGTCAGCACTTCCGCGCAATTCAACGAAGCCCGAGGATGGTCCGAGCTCGCCCCGGCGCTGCGACGAACATAGCGAGGCAATGCTTTCCGGTCGATTCAGGAGTTTCCGTAACCGTCTTTTCGAGAGACGGCCGTTGGCACCTGCCGGACGAGCGCGGAAGCCTGATTCCCATCGGATTCCCGCGGCCCGGCCCGGACAGACCAGACGCTGTCCTGCGGGCCGTAGCGCACGCGCCGCGCCGTGGCTCGCGCCATCCATGCCAGCGCCAGCGCCCCTGTAAGCGCGGTGAGGTCCACTCCCAGCAGCGCGCGGTCGGCCCATGCGCCGGAACCGGGCGCCAGCCAGCCTTGCAGGGTCGCAGCCGGAATGGCCAGCGTGCACACGG
>CALLYQ010000242.1 GCA_937858875.1 uncultured Lautropia sp.
GAGTTCTACTACTTCCACAACTGCGTCTACGACTTCGTCTGGAAGAACAACCGGCGTCGCCATTCCGAGCGCTTCGCGACCTGGGACATCCTGCGCAAGTACAACGCCGACTACCGGCTCGTGATCGTCGGCGACGCGACGATGAGTCCCTACGAGATCCTGCAGCCGGGCGGCTCGGTCGAGTACAACAACGAGGAAGCCGGGGCGATCTGGCTGCGCCGTCTCGTCGAGCGCTTCCCGAAATACGCGTGGCTGAACCCGGAGCCCGAAGGCGTCTGGGAATATCGGCAGTCGATCTCGGTCATCCGCCAGCTGATGGGCGGGCGGATGTACCCGGTCACGCTGCAGGGCCTGGAGCGGGCGATGCGCGAGTTGTCGCGTTGAGCGAACGCCCTGCCCTGGCCGACAAGGATCGCCCGCTCGTCGAGGACATCCGCCTGCTCGGTCACGCGCTGGGCGACGTGATCCGCGAGCAGGAAGGCGAGGCGGTTTTCGAACTGATCGAACGGATCCGCCAGCTGTCGGTGGCCTGGCGGCTCAAGCACGACGCGCGCGCCGGCCGGGCGCTCGATCGCCTGCTCAACGAGCTGACCGGCGACCAGACCGTCTCGGTCATCCGCGCCTTCAGTTATTTCTCGCACCTGGCGAACGTCGCCGAGGATCGCCATCACATCCGGCGGCGCCGGCATCACGAAAGCCGGGGCAAGAGCCAGCAAGGTTCGCTCGAGACGAGCTTCGCGCGCCTGTCCGAGCGCGGCATCGACGCAGCCCGGATCGCCGCGATGCTGCGCCGGGCGCATATCTCGCCCGTGCTGACTGCGCATCCGACCGAGGTGCAGCGCAAATCGATCCTCGATGCCGAGCGCCGCGTGGCGGCGCTGCTGCTGGAGCGCGAGAGCCTGCGCACCGAGCGCGAACGAAGCGACAACGAAGCCCGTCTTCGGGCTCACGTCACTCAGCTCTGGCAGACGCGGATGCTGCGCTATTCGCGGCTCACGGTCGCAGACGAAATCGACAACGCGCTCAGCTACTACACGGCCACGTTCCTGCGCGAGATCCCGCGGATGTACGGCGAGATCGAGCGCGCATTGCCGGGATGCGAGATCGCGCCTTTCTTCCGGATGGGCAACTGGATCGGCGGCGATCGCGACGGCAATCCGAACGTCACCGCCGAAACCTTGCAACTGGCCCTGCGCAAGCAGACCGAAACGGCGCTGCGCCACTACCTCGACGAACTGCACGAACTGGGCGCCGAGATGTCGCTCTCGTCGATCCTGGTGCCGGTCACGCCGGAGCTGGCGGCGCTGGCCGCACGTTCGCCCGATACCAGCGAACACCGCGAAGACGAGCCCTACCGGCGCGCACTGATCGGCGTCTATGCACGCCTGGCCGAGACGCTTCGGCAGTTCACCGGCGGCGAGGCGCCGCGCCGCGCGGCTGCGCCGGCCGCCGCCTACGACACCGCCGACGCGCTGCTGGCCGACCTGCGGGTCGTCGCGGCCTCGCTGAACGCGCATCACGGCGCGGCGCTCGTCGACTTGCGCCTGCGCGAGTTGATCCGCGCAGTGCAGGTCTTCGGTTTCCATCTCGCCACGGTCGACCTGCGCCAGAGTTCGGATCGGCACGAAGCCGCCATCGCCGAGTTGCTCGCGCAGGCCCGGCTCGAAGCGGACTACGGCGCCTTGGCGGAAACCGACAGGATCGCCCGGCTGCTGGCCTTGCTGAACGATCCGCGGCCGCTGCGCCGGCGCGATGCAGTCTGCTCGCCGTCGACCGAAGAAGAACTGGCCGTCTTCGAGGCCGCGCGCGAGCTGCGCCAACGCTTCGGCCCGGCGGCGATCCGTCACTACATCATCAGTCACACCGAGTCGGTCAGCGACCTTCTCGAAGTGCTGCTGCTGCAGAGGGAATGCGGGCTGATGCACGGCACGCTCGACGACGACGCGGTCGCCGAGCTGATCGTCGTGCCGCTGTTCGAGACGATCGGCGACCTGCGCAACGCGGCCTCGATCATGCGCGAGTTCTACGCGTTGCCGGGCATCGTCGAGATGATCCGCCGCGGCGGCGCCGAGCAGGACATCATGCTCGGCTACAGCGACAGCAACAAGGACGGCGGCTTCTTCACGAGCAACTGGGAACTCTACCGGGCCGAACTCGCGCTGCTCGACGTGTTCGAGCGGATGCCCGACGGCGACCGGCCCAGGCTGCGCCTGTTCCATGGTCGCGGCGGCAGCGTCGGACGCGGCGGCGGCCCCAGCTACCAGGCGATCCTCGCGCAGCCGCCAGGCACGGTCAACGGACAGATCCGGCTGACCGAACAGGGTGAAGTGATCGCATCGAAGTACGCGAATCCCGAGATCGGCCGGCGCAACCTCGAAACGCTGGTGGCCGCGACCCTCGAGGCCACGCTGCTGCCGCCCGATCGCGCGGTGCCGCAGGAGTTCCTCGACGCCGCCGAGCGGATCTCCGCCGCCAGCATGGCCGCCTACCGACAGCTGGTCTACGACACGCCGGGCTTCGCCGACTATTTCTTCGCCGCCACGCCGATCCGCGAGATCGCTGAACTGAACATCGGATCGCGGCCGGCCTCGCGCAAGGCGAGCCGGGCGATCGAGGACCTGCGCGCAATCCCGTGGGGGTTCTCGTGGGGCCAGTG
>CALLYQ010000243.1 GCA_937858875.1 uncultured Lautropia sp.
CCATCTGCGCCGCGCCCGTGATCATGTTCTTCACGTAGTCGGCGTGGCCCGGGCAGTCGACGTGCGCGTAATGGCGCGCCTTCGTCTCGTACTCCACGTGCGAGGTGTTGATCGTGATCCCGCGCGCCTTCTCTTCCGGCGCATTGTCGATCTGCGCGTAGTCGCGCGCCTCGCCACCGAACTGCTTGCTCAGCACCGTCGTGATCGCCGCCGTCAGCGTCGTCTTGCCGTGGTCGACGTGTCCGATCGTGCCCACGTTCACGTGCGGCTTCGTGCGCTCGAATTTTCCTTTTGCCATTCAAGGACTCCCGGTTCTGGATGTTCGGTGTGCCGGCCTGCTTGCGCTGCCATCGCCCGGGCCCGCAGGCCTGCCCGGCGCGACTCGATCTTTGGTGCCCATGGCGCGGATCGAACGCGCGACCTCTCCCTTACCAAGGGAGTGCTCTACCACTGAGCCACATGGGCAGGAATCCCGGTTTTCCAGATGCCCCGGCCAATGGAGCGGGTGAAGGGAATCGAACCCTCGTCGTAAGCTTGGAAGGCTTCTGCTCTACCATTGAGCTACACCCGCCGGGTCACTCACCGCACCGCGCCCGCAACGGCTGCCGACAGCCGGAGAACCTGGTGGAGGGAGTTGGATTCGAACCAACGTAGGCGTAAGCCAACAGATTTACAGTCTGCCCCCTTTAGCCACTCGGGCATCCCTCCAGGGAACCGTGGATTATGTCCCAAGGGCCTTGTCCGTGTCAATTGGTGGGTCTGCGGCGCCGTTCGGCTCCCTGCGCCGGCTGGAACGGCGCAAGCCGATCGACGTGGCGATGGCCATGGTTCCGAAGCCGAGATTGCCGGTCATGGACGAGCCGACCAGCGGGTGTGTCGACCGACGAGAAGCACGGGCCGATGGACGGGCTACATCTTCCCCGGAAGCATCGTAGCCAGCCCCGGGAAATACCAGAGGATGACGAGCATCGCCATCATCAGGAAGAAGTACGGCAGGCAGGCGAGTGCGATAAAGGTGATCTGCTTGCCCGTCATGCCCTGCAACACGAAGAGATTGAAGCCCACGGGCGGGGTGATCTGCGCGGTCTCGACGGTGATCACGAGGAAAATGCCGAACCACAGTGGATCGATACCCGCCTCCAGGATGATCGGCAGCACTACGCTCATCGTCAGCACAATGGTGGAGATGCCATCCAGAAAGCAGCCGAGCACGATGTAGAAGATGCCGAGCACGATGATGAGCATCGCCGGCGACAGCTGCAGGCTGCCGACGAACCCCGCGAGCTGACGCGGCAAGCCTATGTAGCCCATCGCCAGTGTGAGGAAGGCAGCGCCCGCCAGAATCAGCGCGATCATGCAGTACAGGCGCGTGGCGCCCAACAGCGCATCGCGGAAGTTCTGCCAGGTGAGCACGCGCTGCCACGCCGCGAGGAGCAGCGCGCCGACCACGCCGATCGCGGCCGCCTCGGTGGCGGTGGCGACGCCGGTATACATCGACGCGATCACCGCCGCGATCAGGAGCACCACGGGGATCAGGTGCCGCGCCTCGGCGATCTTCTGCATGAAGCTGAGTTCCGCATCGGCCTTGGGGACCTGTGCCGGATGCAGCAGCGCCCAGACCATGATCCAGCCGCTGAACATCGCCGCGAGCAGCAGGCCCGGCAGCACGCCCGCCATGAACAGCTTGGCGATCGACAGCTCGGCCGAGACGCCGTAGATGATGAGGATGATCGACGGCGGAATGAGCAGCCCCAGCGTTGCCGGCCCGCCCAGCGTGCCGATGATCTGCTTCTCGGGGTAGCCGCGCCTTGCCAGCTCGGGCAGGTTCATCTTGCCGACGGTGACGCAGGTGGCAGCCGACGAGCCCGAGACCGCCGCGAAGATCGTGCAGCCGGCCACGTTGGCGTGCAGAAGTCGGCCAGGCAGCTTGTTGACCCAGGGCGCCAGGCCCCGGAACATGCTGGCCGAGAGGTTGGTGCGGTAGAGGATTTCCCCCATCCAGACGAACAGCGGCAGCGCGGTGAGCGTCCAGCTGCTGGCCGAGCCCCAGACGGTGACCGCCATCGCATCCCCCCCGGCGCGCGCGGTGAAGAACGTCATGCCGAACCACGCCACGCCGGCGAGCGTGAGCCCGACCCAGATGCCTCCCGCGAGCATCGCGAACAGCACTCCGAGCAATATCGCGCTGGCAAGGATCTCATTCATGATGCGCGTCCTCCTGACTGGCAGCGACGCGCTGGCCGCGCAACTCCAGCACCAGCTCATCGACGAAAGCGATGAAGAAGACGATGGTGCCCAGCGCCATGAAGATCTGCGGAATCCACATCGGCGTGGCGTCGATGCCCACCGAGATGTCGCCGATCTCCCACGACTGCCAGGCCATGTGCACCGAGTACCACGCGAGAAAGCCCGCGAGCAGGGTGGCGATGGACAGCGCCAGCAGCTCGGCGCACTTGTGCACCCGGCCCTTGAGCGCGCCCAGCAGCAGCGTCACGCGGATGTGCTCGCCTTTCTTGAACGTGCTGGCCAGCGCCATGAAGCCGGCGCCCGCCATCGCGTAGCCGGCATAGGCATCGCTGCCGGGCGCGGGGAATCCGAACAGGCGGCTCACGATGGTGAGCAACACCATCAACAGTATGCCGATCATGAACAGGCCCGCGAGCCAGGCGCTCGCGGAATACAGGGCGTCGAGCCACTTGCGCATCGAGGGTCTCCCCAGCTCGGCCCAGGGCCACGTGCGCGGCCCCGGTTGCGGCGGGTTATCTGTTATTTGCTCTTGTTGAATGCGTCGAGGAACGCCTTGCCGTCGGCGCCGGCCTTCTCCAGCCATTCCTTGACGACGACGTCACCCACCGTGGCCAGATCGGCCATGAGCTGCTGCGACGGCTCGACGATCTGCATGCCGCCCTTCCTGAGGGTTTCGAGCGAGCGTTCATCGACTTCGCGCGAGGATCTCCAGCCCCGCTCTTCGGCCGCGGCGGCCGCCTTGCGCACGGCATCCTGCTCGGCCTTGGACAGCGCGCTGAAGGCCTTCTTGCTCACGGTGACGGCGTTTTTCGGAATCCAGGCCTGCACCTTGTAGAAATACTTGAGGTTCTCGTAGAGCTTGTTGTCCGCGCCGGTGGCGCTCGAGGTGATGAGCCCCTCGATCACACCGGTGGCCAGCGCTTGTGAGAGCTCGGCCTCCTGGATCGTGGCCGGCTGCGCTCCCACCAGCTCGCCGATGCGCGCAGTGGTCGGCGAGTACACGCGCCACTTCAGGCCCCTGAGGTCTGCAGCGGAGTTGATCTGCTTGTTGCTGTAGATGCTCTGCGGCGGCCAGGCCACCGAATACAGCAAGATCTGCCCTTGCCTGTCGAGGATGCTATCGAGGTAGGGTTTCTGCGCCTGATACAGCTTGAACGCCTCATCGTAGTCCTTGACGAGGAAGGGCAGGCCGTCGGCGCCGAATATCTGCGCCTCGTTCTGAAAGCTCACGAGGAAGAATTCGCCCATCTGCGCATTGCCCGTCTGCACCGCGCGCTTGATTTCGGGCATCTTGAACAGCGACGCGCCGAAGTGAGGCGTGATCTTCAGCGCGCCGCCCGTGGCGGCGGCCACGTCATCGACGAACTGCTGGTTGTTTTTCGAGTGGAAGTTGATCGCCGGATAAGCGGTGGCGAAATCCCATTTGGTTTCGGCCCGTGCCTGGGTGACGAAACCCAGGCCCGTGGCCAGTACCGCGGAGGCACAAAAGTCACGACGCTTCATGAGAAATCCTTCGTAAGACACTGCGCAAGGAGAAAACCCGGCCAGTCATCAGGCGGCCAACCTTCCGGCATCGGAAACCCAAGGGCGCGGCCGGCTGCCGTTGGATATACGGCAGCCGACCGTCATATCGGCTTACTTGGGAAACGGATATTTGCAGTCCGGATCCTGGTAGGGGCCCGATACCTGCTTCCATTCGCCGACCGTGGGTTGGGCAACGTCGCAGACGGTTTCGCCGCTGGCAGTGTTTTTCCAGAGGTAGAACTCGCTCGGCTGGGCGAACGCCATGGACGCGAACATGAGCGAGGCGCTGATGATGATTTTCGCCTTCATGAAAGGCTCCTTCTTGAAAATGAGCTCGAATGGATGGATCGATGGACGGAATATGTGGGTATGGAGTTCCGCCTGATCAATGCTACGGCACCAGGCTTTCGCCGACCACCACCAGCAGGTTCTTGGTCTGCTGCACGATGGCGGTGCGGTATTGCTCGTAGCGCTCATCGCTGATCGCATTGTCGTTGCGCGTGCCGCCGATCGCGCCCGTACCGGTGTAATAGTTGTTCATCACCGGCACATGGATATGGCCCGCCGGGAATGCAGGACCAAGGTTGAATATGTCGCGCATCAGCGTATTGCGGTAGGCGCTTTCGTTCGACAGGTAGTTGCCACCGCCACCCGAATACGCGCAAGCGCTGGGCAAAGGATCGACAGGCGGCGTCTCCGGCATGGCGTTCATCACGCCGGTCGAGGGCGAGCTCACCGTCGCGGTGTCATTGCAATCGGGGAAATAGGTGTAGTTGGTATGCCAGGTCACGTCGAAACCTTCGGTGCCCTCGCTCGTCGCTCCGATCGGACGCACGACACCGGCCTGTGTGTTCCCGGTCACCAGGGCCTCGACGGGCAATGTCGCGCGGCTGAACTGCGGCGGCCAGTCCTTGCTCCAGGCGAGCGTCAGCGAGTCGTAACCCAGCCAGCGCTGCTGCGGATAGATGTCGCAGCCCGAAGCCGGCAGCGAAACGGTCGCTGGCAGCACCGCCTGCGTACCGGTGATGGTCTGGTCGCCGATGTTGTACCTGAACGCGGGGAGACGGTTGGCGCCCGACGGGCAGTAGATCATGCCGTCGTTGCCGGCGCTGATTCCATGGAAGCGTCCGTTGTATTCCTCGATCCAGAACTGGTTGGAACCCCCTTGGCTGACAGTGATCGAAGCATTCACCTGCTTGGGTCCCGGCTCGAACCAGGGACCGATGGTGTCTTCCTGCATGCCCAGATGGAACGGGTCGTAGCTCACCGGCAGGACGTAGGACTGGACATGCAAGGTGGAGCCGTCGGCGAGCGTGAATTCGCGACCGTCCATCTCCAGTGCAGTCGCCCCGGAAGGATTGCCGTTCCTGAGGCCCCTGTTCGGCGTACCCGGTATGCCGAGCGTGAAGACGTCGAACCCGCTCACGAGCATGCGGCGATAGGGCTCGCCGCTTGCGTTGTTGCCGGTCGGGAAATCGATGTCGTACTGCCCGCGCGAGGCGCGCTCGAACTGCCACTGCAGTTCGGCCTTCTGCTCGTCGGTGAGCGGGAAGTCTGGCGCCCACTGGCGCAGTACCTTGGTCATCTGCACCCGCGCCCAGTACAGCATGCGGTCGTCGCTGAGCGGCGCGGTATCGTCGGCCGACTGCTGCGCCCGCCGTCCCTGCACCCGATCGACCGCGGCGCGCCACAGCTTTGCCCCTTCGGCTTTCACCGTATCCAGGGCCGCGTCGTAGGACGCCACCGTGGTCTCACCGTTATCGGCGCACAGCGTTTCTGCGAATTCGGGTGCGAACTGGTCAAAGCCGGTGGCCTTGACGATTCGCGTAGCGAACGGGGTCGTGTCGGCTGTGGCGACATCCTCGCCGGTGAAGGGTAGCGGAGTCTCCAGCCGCTTCTCTTCGAACGCGAGTTCGACATCGGTATCCCATGTGCAAGCCACCTTGGCGACTGGCGGCGGCTCCGGCGTACTTCCATCATCGCTGCCGCTGCCGCTGCCGCCGCAGCCGGCGACCAACGTAGCGACCGCAATGGAAATAGCGGACAAACTCAGATGACTGTTGAATCGCATGTCTCTCTTCCTTCTTGTTACGTGCTCAATATCGCGTGTCCGGCAGCAGAATCGTCCGCCGACGATCGGTTGGGTGCTCGATTTATCTTGGCTTCGATAAAGCTACCTCCCAGCATGAAACAGCCACGGAACGCACAAGCGCGATGGGTTGCGCGCATGCCTGTGCCCAAGCTGAAAACGCCAAGGAAATTCGCGGTGGCGAGCCCGGCCACCTATCCAAGCCCTCACGAATTCGCCGGACGAAGCGCTAAGCGGCGCCGGGCGGAACCCATGGACCGGGCTCTTGTCTGCGGCGAGTTGCAATGGCCCTTCCGATGCCGATTCTCCTCGGTAACTCGGTTTTGTTCAACAATATCGGCCCAGATGTTCTACTGGTATAGTCGTAGTCTCCCACAAGATAGTTCTTTTGTCATACAAGAACAGCCTGCTGCGTTCCATAGTCCGCCGTGGAGACAGCGCTGGCTGCCCGCCGGACAGGCGCTGCAGCGCTTGCAGGCTGAACCGGAAGGAAAGCGGGAAAGTGCCTCGGGCGGAAGAAGAAGAAGAAATGCGACTGCGCGACTGGCCCCGTGACGGGGCGTGTCGTCAATCGACGCGGTGCGAGGGCGCGGTCGGGCCCCGAATCAGGTCGGGCAGCCGGTCAGGACTGGGAATACAC
>CALLYQ010000244.1 GCA_937858875.1 uncultured Lautropia sp.
ATCCGCCGCACGAACCCGAAGGCCTCATCCGGCGCGTCGCCTTCGCCGCAGGTGCTCGCGACGAACAGCGTGCGCCCGGCGCTGCGCAACGCGTTCTCGTCGAGCCGCCCGAGCGACTCGACACGCGCCGCGACGCCGGCCGCGCGCAGACGTTGTGCGGTGCGACCGGCCAGCGCAGCGGCGACGCCGGTCTGGCTGGCCACCGCTACGAGCAGCGGTGCCGCCGGCCTCGACTCGCCCGCCGTGGCCTCGTCCAGCGCCCCCTCGTCCAGCGCCGCCTCGTCCAATGTCGCCTCCTCCGCCGTCGCCTCGAGCGCCTTGCCGGCAGACGCGTTCTCGACGGCCTCGCGCTCCTTGCGCGCCCGTCGCAGCAGATGCAGCGTCCAGACGAGCCAGGCCGTCGAAATTGCAGCGGCGGCCAGCAGGCGCTCGGGATCGAGGATCAGGTTCATCGGCCGGGCCCGTTTCCGGACGATCGGCAGCCGTCCGTCGAATCCTTGCCGTGGTTCGGCTCCTTGCCGTCTGACATCTGCGAAGAGGCAGGCAATCGATGGCCCGCGAGCAGCCGCTCGAAAACCGTGCTCATGACGACTCGCCGTGCGCGATGACCGCCACCCTCGGCGTCGCGGCACAGGAACAACGCAGCGACGCCCCGCTGTTCCGCAAACTCGAGGCCGCGCTCCGGGCCCATCACGGACAGGGCGGTCGCCAGCGCGTCGGCCCGCATGCAGCTGTGATCGACGACGCTGACCGAAGCGAGGCGCTCGGACGCGGGCCAGCCGCTGCGGGGGTCGATCGTGTGGCCGTAACGCCGGCCCCCGTGCGCGAAACCGTGCCAGTCGTCACCCGAGGTGGCGATCGACGCATCGAGCAGCGGCACACCGGGATGCCGGCCGTTCACGTCGACCAACAGCCCTTCGATGCCGATCCGCCATGGCGAACCGTCGGGACGTCTGCCGCGCGCGGTCCACTCGCCGCCGATCTCGGCCAGGCAGTCGGCGATACCGGCCGCCTGCAGCAGATCGGCCATCCGATCGACGGCATGGCCTTTCGCGATGCCGGACAGATCGAGGCGCAGCCCGCCGGGCTGGAACAGGCGCGCGGCGGGTAAGGCGAACCGGGTGTCCGGATCGCCCTGTTGGCCGGCGAGCAAGCGGTCCGCCGAAGCGCCCGGCCGGTCGATGCGCAGCCGCCGCCAGCCGCTGCATGCACGCGCCGACGCGATCGCCTCGGCCTCGGGCGGCTCGTGCCGTCGTTCGGCAGCACCGAATCCCCAGAGTTCGACGACGGCACCCAACGCCGGATCGAAGGCGCCGCCGGTCTCGCGCGCCAGTTCCAGCGCCGTCGACAACACGCGCTCGGCATCGGGCGGCAGCGGATGCCAGCTACCGGCCCCCGAATCGTTGTACCGGGAGAGCCAGGAGTCCGGTCGCCACTGGCTCATCTGCGCGATGATGCACGCGAACAGCGATTCGACCGACGCCTGCAGACCGGGCAGGCGTTCGGCCGCGACACCTGCAACGCGAAGCTGCCAGTGCGTTCCCATCGTCTGCCCGCCGATCGACAGCACGGCGGGCGGCGCAGCCCGGTAATGCCGGACGACGCCGAAGTCCAGCGTCATCGACTTACTGCGGCAGCACCTCGAAGGTCGCGGTGTAGGCGAGCCGCCGCTTGCCGGCCTTCGGAATCGTGGTCTTGTCGTCTTCCACGCGCGCCTCGAGCCAGTACAGGCCCGGCGCCGGCCAGTTCACACTGAATCGCCCATCCTCGTCGGTCGAGACGTTCAGTTCGGCAAGCGCGTCGCGATAGCGGGTCCCTCCGGCCACGACCGTGACCTCGACACCGGCTGCCGGCTTGCCGTCGACCGCCAGTCGGAAGCTGGCCGGCTCGTCGGCGAACAGGTCGTTCGGGTGCGTTTCGGCGACCAGTTCGAGTCCCTCGTTCTGCAGCGAGATCTTGCTCGGCTTGCCCACCGTCGCGAAGGTCTCGACCCGGCTCACCGACTCGGTGATCTGCAGCTCGGTCGCCTCGGCCGGGATCTGCTTCTCGAGTTGAGCCGCCGGCCCGCGCCAGCGCTTCTGCTCGCCGCCGAGCTGGTAGCTGGCGAAGGCACCGCGGTTGACGATCGCGATGTGCCAGGTACCGGTCCTGTCCAGGTTCAGGTCGAACACGCTGCGCAGCTTGCCGCGATGCGGATTCGCTGCTTCGACGCGCGAACCGTCCGGCGCCTCGACGACCAGGTTGTCGAGCCCCAGCGGCACGTGGTTGAAATAGAACAGGTCGTTCGAGACCGCCGCATCGACGGTCACCCACTGCGGCGACGACAGCACCGTCGACGACGGCATCAGCCAGGTGTTGTGGGCCTGAGCGGCCGTGGCCAGCGTCGTGCAAACGGCAACTGCGGCCAGCGAACGGACGCCGCGGCGGATCGATCGGCGGGCTGCCTGCATCGGGGCGATCTCCATCAAGGTTTCAACGTGAGTTTCACGGCGCCGAGCTCGGACTTGCCCTGCGCGCTGCCTTCGGCCGGCGCCGACGGCGGCCACTGGAACGGGATTTCGAGGAGCTCCCTGCCGCCGACCTCGCGGGCGGCCTCGACGACCAGCTTGTACTGTCCGGCCGCCAGGTCCTTCACCGGGCCGGCGTCATCGCCGAAGGAGACTCGGTGAGAGCCGGGCGGACGCGTGGCGCCGCTCAGCCCGTCGATCGGCAGATCGAGTTCCCGGCCGGAACGCCGCCACCACTGGCGCAGGTCTTTCAGCCATTTCTCGCCCTCGGCATCCTTGAGCTTCAGGTCGTACCAGAGCGCAAGGTTTGCGGCGACCGTGCGATCGGCCCGCTCGATCCAGAGCGCGACGTAGGGCCGGTGGTACTCGGCGACGTTGAGCCGGGGAATCTCGATCGTCAGGCCGAGTTCGGCGGCCATCGCGGGTACGCCGATCAGCGCGGTCAGCGAGCCCAGGGCCAGGCCGTGCGTCAGTTTCATTTGCGGATTCGTTCCTCAGTGTACGAAGAGCAGCAACAATATCGCCGGCAGCACGGCGCCGAGCGCCACCAGCGGCCAGGCCAGCGGGCGGCGCGGCGCGTGCATGGCCAGGATCGCCAGGCCGGTGGCGGCAAAGGCCAGGCAGGCGATTGCGAAAACATCGATGAACAGGCTCCACGCCGCGCCGGCATGGCGTCCCTTGTGCAGGTCGTTAAGCCAGGCGATCCAGCCGCGGTCGGTCCGCTCGTACTCGAGCTCGCCGCTTTCCCGATCGATGCGCAGCCAGGCATCGCCGCCGGGACGCGGCAATGACAGGTAGACCTCGTCCGCCGACCATTCGGCGGGACGCCCGGCAACGTCGATCGCGACTTCGGCCGCCAGCCACCGCACCAGCGCGTCGGGAAGCGGCGCTTCGCCGGGTGCAACGTCGGCAAGGCGCTCGTGCAGCGACTCGGGCAACATCGCCTCGTGCGTCTGCACGCGCGGCCGCGCCTCGATGTCGGCGGCATGGTTCAGCGTGAAGCCGGTAAACGCGAACGACAACAGGCCGACCAGCGAAACGGCGGCGCTGATCCAGTGCCAGCGATACAGCCGTTTCAGCCAGGCGGCCCGGCGCAAGGCGCCCGCATGGGCGCCGGCCGGAATGTCCATCAGAACGACATCGTCGCGGAGACCCAGAGCCTGCGCCCTTCGAGGTTGTTGTTGTAGACGTTGCTGTAGGCAACGGCGCTCGGGTCGGTGGCGGTCGGGCTCGAATAGGCCTTGTACTCGAGGAAGTCCTTGTCGAACAGGTTGTAGATCGCCGCGCGCAGCGTCCAGCTCTTCGTCAGCTTGTACGAGCCGCCGACGCTGAACAGCGTATAGGCCTTGAAGTCGCCGAGTTCGTCACGCGCTGCCGCGTTGATGCCGGCACCGCTGGTCGGCCGCAGCCGTTCGCTGTGGTACTCGCCGCTGAACCAGCCGGCCAGCCGGTCGTTCGGATTCCAGTTCACGCGCAGGTTCACGACGTGCCGCGGCGTATCGGTCAGCGGCTCGCCCTTCTCCGGACCGCTCTGCTGCTCGCTGTCGGTGAACGTGTAGTTGCCCTGCACCGACCATGTGCGCGACAGCGGCGCGCGGGCCGTCAGCTCGACGCCGCGGGTGACCGCGCGGTCGATGTTGATGCTCTGGCCGAAGGTGTCGACGGCGGGCCAGTTGCCGAAGTCCGCGCAGCCGGGCCGGTTCGGGCTCGGTGCGTAGGAGCAGTTAAGCAGGCCGGGGCCCGACGCGATCTTGTCGCGGAAGCGGTTGTTGAAAACCGTGATGCCGAAGCGTTGACCGGCCGGGTTCTCGTAGAGCGCTCCGATCTCGGCACTGACGCTGGTTTCGGGCTCCAGCCCCGGGCTGCCGATCAGCGGGACACGTCCCTGGCTGCCGAAGCCGACGATGCCGGGCGCGAGCTGGTCGAGCCGCGGGGTCTTGTAGCCGCCGCTGACGCCGCCCTTGAGGGTCCAGCGCGGATTGGCGTTCCAGACCAGGTAGCCGCGCGGGCTGACATGGCTGCCGAACACGTTGTGATGGTCGTAGCGCGCACCGACCGTCAGCGCCATGTCGTCGCGGAAGAACCATTCGTCTTCGGCGAACAGCGCCCATTGCGTGTGTTCATAGGCGTCGGGCGCGACGCCGTCGATCATCTCGGCGTCCCACCACTGGCCGCCGACGGTCAGCATGTGCGAGCCCAGTTCGCGCACCAGCTTGGTGTCGAAGACCGTGTTCTCGACGCTCAGTTCGCGCGGCGACAGCGGCACGGCGCCCGGCGTGCCGGGCGGGATCAGCCGGCCGATCGTTTCGGTCTCGTTGCGCATCAGGCTCGAGTCGAGCCGACCGCCGTCGAAACGCCAGCTATGCGACAACGCGTACTGGTCGCGCTCGTAGCGCTGCGTCGGCCCGTAGCCGCCGTTGCCCAGCGTGCCGAGCTGGCCGTCGGAGTTGTCGTAGCGTTGGCGCGCCCGGTCGAAGTCGAGCCAGATGTCGTGGTCGCGGGTCGGCGAGAACGACAGCCGTGCACCGAAGGTGCCGATCCGCGCCTCGACGGGGTTTGCGCCCATCACTGGCACGACCTCGGTGCCGCCGGCACCCGGATAGCTGATATTGGCCTCGTTGCGCTTGAACAGGCTGCCGCGCACCGACAGGCCGAGCTTGTCGCTGGCCAGCGGACCGGCGAGCCAGAAATTCAGCGCGCCGCTGTCGCCGAACTCGTCGTGCTGCTGGACCGTCGCTTCGGCGGTCACGGTGCCCGACCACGTGTCAGGGGTCTTGCGCGTGATGATGTTGACGACGCCGCCCATTGCATCGGAGCCGTACAGCGTGGACATCGGACCGCGGATCACCTCGATGCGCTCGATCGCAGCGGGCGGCGGAATGAAGCTGGTCGAGGTCTCGCCGAACCCGTTCGGCGTGACGTTGCCCGGCGCATTCTGGCGCCGACCGTCGATCAGGATTAGCGTGTAGTCGGACGGCATCCCGCGGATGCTGACGTTCAGGCCGCCGGTCTTGCCGCGGGTGCCCGCGACGTCGACACCCTCGACCTCGCTCAGCGCCTCGGCCACGCTGCTGTAGCTCTTGCGTTCGAGCTCCTCGCGCGGGATCACGGTGATGCTGGCCGGCGCATCGCGCACCTCCTGCTCGAAGCCGGAGGCGGTGACGACGACGGCGTCGAGACCGGTACCGCCCGGCCCTCCCTGCTGTGCTGCCGCCAGTCCCGGCACCAGCGCCTGCGCAGCGACTGCAACCACCAGTGCTCGCGGACGCGACAGCCGAACGCGAGCCCGGCCGCCGGCGGCGGCCTGCTTTCCTCTTGTCTTCATGCTGACCTTTCCTGGCAAAGCAAAGCCGCAGCCCCGTCTCCGAGACTGCGGCGAATCGGTCAGAATGTTAATGCGAATTGTTCTTGTTAGTTGTCAGAAAAATCGCGAGCACAGGGCGGCCGTTCCGGAAACGGAGTATTCCGGCCGAACTCGCCGAATCGCGTCGAAGGACGTTGATCCTGTCCGACGCCAGTCTCAGCTCAGGCTCCGGTCGACCAGCCGCCGCCCAGCGCCTTGTAGAGGTCCAGCGCCGCATTCAGGCGCGCCTGCCGCAACTGCACCAGCGTGTCCTGCGCCTGGAACAGCGTGCGTTGCGCGTCCAGCACCGACAGCAGGTCGTCTGCTCCTTCTCGGTAACGCAACTCGGCGAGCTCGAGCGTGCGGCTCGCCTGCCCGACGATCGTCTGCTGGGCCTGCTCGTGCGCCGCACCGCGTGCGGCACCGCCGAGTCCGTCCTCGACCTCCTTCAGCGCTCCCAGCACGGCCCTGCGATAGCCTTCGATCAGCTCGCGCCGCTGCGAGCGCTGGATCTCGACCTGCTCGCGCAGCCGGCCCCCGTCGAAGATCGTCTGCACCAGCGACGCGGCGATCCCGAGGCCGGTGGACGGATCGGCCAGCGACAGCAGCGCGCCGCTGGCCAGCCCGGCCGAACCCGTCAACT
>CALLYQ010000245.1 GCA_937858875.1 uncultured Lautropia sp.
ATGCAGCAGGCGCCGGCCGCCGAGATGCCGGCGAAGATGCCCTCTTCAGCCGCGAGCCGGCGGGCCATCTGCTCGGCCTCGGCCTGGCCGACCGACTCGGTGCGGTCCACGATTGCGTGACGGAAGATCTTCGGCAGGTATTCGGCGGGCCACTTGCGGATGCCCGGGATCGATGCGCCGTCTTCCGGCTGCGCGCCGACGATCTGCACGGCCGCATTTCGCGACTTCAGGTAGCGCGACACGCCGGTGATCGTGCCGGTCGTGCCCATCGCCGACACGAAATGCGTGACCCGCCCCTGCGTCTGCTCCCAGATCTCGGGGCCGGTGGTATCGAAGTGCGCGGCCCAGTTGTCGTCGTTGCCGAACTGGTCGAGCACCCTGCCCTTGCCCTGCGCCTGCATCCGCTGGGCCAGGTCGCGCGCACCCTCCATGCCTTCGTCGCGGCTGACCAGGATCAGTTCGGCGCCGTAGGCGCGCATCGCCTGCCTGCGCTCGCGCGACTGGTTCTCCGGCATGATCAGCACTATCCGGTAGCCGCGCACGGCCGCCGCCATCGCCAGCGCGATACCGGTGTTGCCCGAGGTCGCCTCGATCAGCGTGTCGCCGGGGGCGATCTCGCCGCGCGCCTCGGCGCGCGCGATCATCGCCAGCGCCGGTCGATCCTTGACCGAACCGGCCGGATTGTTGCCTTCGAGCTTGCCGAGGACCAGGTTGCCGCGGCGTGCGTTGGCCTCGCCGGGCAGGCGCTGCAGGCGGATCAGCGGCGTGCGGCCGATCGCATCTTCGATCGTCGGGTAATCGGAAGGTGAGCTCATCGAGGGCGGGCGAGGCATCCGTCCAGGGCGGCGGAAAACGGATGCGGGGGTCGTTCAGTGGTTGATCGGAGCTTCGTCAGGCAGCATTCTGACACCGGGCAGTCCGGCCTTCAGGATCGCCTGTCGCAAGGCCTCGATCGCCGCGACCCGCGGATAGCTCTTGCGCCAGGCCAGCGACACGCGCCGGTACGGCGGCGGATCCTCGAACGGCAGGTAGCGCAGCAGGCCTTCGTCGCCGATCTCGGGCCTGGCGCTGTTCGGCAGCACGGTGATCCCGATCCCCGAAGCCACCATATGGCGAATCGTCTCGAGCGACGAGCCTTCGAAGGTTTTCTGGATGCCGCCGCTGGCCTGCGAGAAACGCGACAGCTCCGGGCAGACTTCGAGCACGTGGTCGCGAAAGCAGTGGCCGCTGCCCAGCAGCAGCATCGTCTGCTCCTTGAGCTCGCGCGAGTCGATGCGTTCGCGCTTCGTCCACGGATGCCCCTTCGGCACCGCGACGACGAAGGGCTCGTCGTAGACCGCATGCGTGACCAGCCCGGCGTCGTTGAACGGATCGGCGACGATGGCCACGTCGATATCGCCCTGGCGCAGCAGTTCGAGCAGCTTCGTGGTGAAGTTCTCCTGCAGCAGCAGCGGCATCTGCGGCGTTTCGTCGATCATCTGCTTCACCAGATACGGCAGCAGATACGGCCCGATCGTATAGATGACGCCGACGCGCAGCGGACCGTCGAGCGGATCGCGACCCTGCGCGGCGATCTCGCGAATCGCGTTGCTTTGCTCGAGAACGAGCTGCGCCTGCTCGACGATCTGCTCGCCGATCGGCGTGACCGTGATTTCGCTGCCGCCCCGCTCGAACAACTGCACGCCCAACTCGTCTTCGAGCTTGCGGATCGCCACCGACAGCGTCGGCTGGCTGACGAAGCAAGCGTCGGCCGCGCGCCCGAAATGTCGCTCGCGGGCGACGGCGACGATGTACTTGAGCTCGGTGAGGGTCATGGCTAATAAGGTAGCGACGATGATAGCAAGCGGCAACCGGCGCGCCGTGCTCTCGTGCATACTGACCGAATGGATTCCGGACTCGAAGCAGGCCGCCTGATCGGCCTGGACTGGGGCACTTCGTCGCTGCGCGGCTGGCTGTTCGATGCCGGCGGCCGCGTACTCGACCGGCGTTCTGCGCCGCTAGGCATCCTGACGGTGCGCGATGGTCGCTTCGACGAGGCCTTCGAGAGACTCTGCGCAGCCTGGCTCGCCGCCCATCCGGCAATGCCCGTGATCGCCTCGGGAATGATCGGCAGCCGGCAGGGCTGGCGCGAGGCCGCCTATCTGGAGACTCCGGCCGGCCTCGACGCGCTGGCCGGCGCGCTGCGGCCACTCGACGACGTCGCCGGGCGCCGCTTCCGGATCGTGCCCGGCCTCGCCACGCGCAGCGCCAGCGGGGCCCCCGACGTATTGCGCGGCGAGGAAACGCAGGTGTTCGGCGCGCTTTGCGCCGGCGCGAGCATTGCAGCGAGAACCGACGAAGTCACGCGGCTGTTCGTGCTGCCCGGCACGCACAGCAAATGGGTCGCCGCGCGGGGCACGACGGTCACCGGCTTTCGAAGCTGGATGACCGGCGAGCTTTACGCGGTCCTTCGCGAGCACTCGATCCTCGGGCGGATGTTCGAGGAGCCGGCCGATCCCGAGGCCTCCGGGCCGATGTCGGCCTTCGACGAGGGCGTCGACCGCGCGCTCGCTGCGCCCGGCGCACTGGGTCACTTGCTCTTCACGGTACGAAGCGAAGGCCTGCTCGGCGAGCGCGCCGCCGGCCATCAGCCGGCCTACCTTTCCGGCTTGCTGATCGGAGCTGAAATCGCCGACGCGCTGCGAGTCTTCGTCGCCGGTCCGCCGACCATCATTGCGCCGACGCCGATCGCCGGGCGCTACTGCCGCGCGCTGTCCCGGGCCGGTGTCGACGCCCGGATCGCCGACGAAAAGCCGGCTCCTGCGGGATTGTTCGCGATCGCGCTCCGTGCCGGACTCATCGAATGAATCACCAGGACCCTTCGCCTCTCGAGCGCTTCCGCACCGCAATCGATGCGTTGCCTCTTGTCGCAATCCTGCGTGGCATCACGCCGCCGGAGGCGACGACGATCGGTCAGGCATTGTGCGATGCCGGATTCCACCTGATCGAGGTTCCGCTGAACTCGCCCCGGGCACTCGACAGCATTCGCCTGCTCGCCGCGCAACTGCCTGATTGCCTTGTCGGCGCCGGCACGGTGCTCGAAGCGTCCGAGGTCTGGGCGGTACACGAAGCCGGGGGCCGACTGGTCGTCGCGCCGAACTTCGACGACACCGTGGTCGCCGAGGCGCGTGCCGCGGGCATGGCCGTGATCCCTGGGGTCGCGACTCCGTCGGAAGCGTTCGCCGCGCTGAAGATCGGCGCCACGGCGCTGAAGCTGTTTCCGGCCGAGGCGATTCCCCCGGAGGTATTGCGCGCCTGGCGCGCCGTCATTCCGGCGGAAGCGACACTGCTGCCGGTCGGCGGAATCGTGCCGGAGAAGATCGCCGGCTACCGCGCCGCTGGTGCCTCGGGTTTCGGGCTTGGCTCGGCGCTGTACCGGCCCGGCGACGATGCGCGTGCCGTCGCCGCGCGAGCGCGGCGTTTCGTCGCGGCCTGGGACGCGGCGAACGGGCGTTTTACGGCCTGAGAGGCTGAGAGGCAATCGCCAGCGCCCTGCGCCGCCCCGGCGCGGGGGCATGCGATTGCCTCTCAGCCTC
>CALLYQ010000246.1 GCA_937858875.1 uncultured Lautropia sp.
TTGACGTAGGTGAGGCCGTCGACGTCCTTGTCCGGCGAGATCGTCTCGATGACGCGGGCCTCGTCGATCTGCGGCGGCAGCGGCAACTGAACGAGGATGCCGTGCACCGAAGGCTCGGCGTTCAGTTCACGGATCCGGGCGAGCAGTGCCGCCTCGGTCGTGTCGGCCGGCAGGTGCTCGTAAATCGAGTGGATGTCGGCCTCTGCGCACGCACGTATCTTGTTCCGTACGTAGACGGCCGAGGCGGGCGAATCACCGACGAGGATCACGGCCAGGCCCGGACGCGTGCCGCGGGCAGTGAGTGCGGCAGCGCGCTCGGCGAGTTCGGCGCGTATCGCACGCGACAGTGCCAGGCCGTCGATGATGCGGGCGGTCATTCGGTATCGCTTCGTCGGGAAATTTCAGGGACGCCCGAAGGCGCGCGGGCGAGACGATTCTAGCATCGCGACAGGCGCGTCATTTGCAGCGAAGCCGGCAGGAGCACCATGAGTAACTGCAGGATGCATGAGCCACGCGCGAAGGACTGCCGATCTCACGCGGTCCGCATCAACATCAACCAGGACTTCGAGGTTCGCGACTGGGCCGACCGCTTGCGCGTGAGCCCCGAGGAAGTGCGCGAGGCCATTCGAGCGGTCGGCGATCGGGCCCCGAAGATCGAGGCCTGGCTACGCCGTCGCGACTGAATCCGGCGTTGCTGCGTTGGTGATCCTTCAGCGGCGTCAGTGCCGCAAGGAGCGCTGACTTTTTTTCCCGTGTCGCAGGCCGCTGTTGCAGCGCAGACACGGCGCGGGACCAACGGCGACGGCGGGCGACAGACGGCGGCGAAGGAGATTCCGGAGCGCGCGGTGCCGACATACACTGCGAGCGATTCCGGGGCACCGCCCTTTCACTCCTCCGCTTTCATACAGGACCAAACGCTGGTTTCCGATCCCTTCGCGGATCGCGTTGCCCGCGCTCATTTCCGATGCAGTCCGCTGCCGCCGTCTCCTTCATTCCCCACGTGGAGGCGGCCGACACCGCGTCCACCGGTCTGTACCGCAATATCTGGAAGCACGCCGCCGGTGCGAGACTCCGGCTCGTTTTCGCGATGGGCCTGCTCGTGGGCTCGCAGCTCGTCAAGCTGGCCGCGCCGTGGTTCGCCGCGCAGGCGATGAACACGCTGCAGAAGAACGAGACCGACGCGCTGTTGCACGCGGGTGGCTACGTGATGCTGGTGCTGCTGACCTTCGTGCTTGCCTGGGCGATGCACGGGCCCGGCCGCGTTCTCGAGCGCGAGGTCGGCCTGCGGGTGCGCCAGAGCTTTGCCGATTCGCTGTACGCGAAGCTGCTGAGGTTGCCGATGTCCTGGCACGATCGCAACCATTCGGGCGACGTGCAGTTGCGCGTGAGCCAGTCGACCGGTGCGCTGTACGGCTTCGCGCAGAGCCAGTTCACCTACCTGCAAAGCGCCGTCAACCTGATCGGGCCGCTCGTCGCGCTGACGCTGTTCTCGCAGGCGCTGGGGCTGATGGCACTGGTCGGGTATGCGGCGATCGGCTACGTGATCCTGCGCTTCGACTTCGCACTGATGCGCCTGGCGAGCGCGCAGAACACGGCCGAACGCCACTATCAGGCCGGCATGCTGGATTTCCTCGGCAATATGTCGACGGTCCTGTCGCTGCGCCTGGGCCAGAGCACGCGGGAATTGCTGGGCAAGCGACTGCTCGCGGTCTTCCAGCCGCTCAGGCGCAGCATCCTGCTCACCGAGGTGCGCTGGTGCGCGGTCGATCTTCTCGGCATCGCGCTGACCTGGGCGCTCGTTGCCGCCTTCGTCGCGCTGACCGGTCGCTCGGGATCGGTGTTGCTGATGGGCAGCGTCTTCATGGTCTACCAGTACGCGCAGCAGGCAGGCGGCGTCATCGGTTCGATCGCGAACAATTTCCAGGGGCTGGCGCGCACGCGGGCGGACTTTGCGAGCGCGGAGCCGATCTGGCAGGCGAAGGACCGGCCGGAGCCGGGCGACGCGGTGGACCCGCAATGGCAGCGCATCGAGATCCGAGAACTGTGCTACGAGCACTCCGGCCTCGACGCGGTCGCCGTGAACGCAGCGCAGGCGGCGCCCGTTCGCCCGTCGGGCCTGCACCATGTGGCGCTGACACTGGAACGCGGCGAACGCGTCGCGCTGGTCGGCCCCAGCGGTTCGGGCAAGAGCACCTTGATGCGCGTGCTGGCCGGGCTCTATTCGCATGGCGGGCGCTGCATCGAAATCGACGGCCAGCCGCAGCCCGGCGTGCGCCACTTCGGCAGCATCGCGACGCTGATCCCGCAGGAAGCCGACGTGTTCGAGGCGACCGTGCGCGAGAACATCGCCTTCGGCGGCACCTGCGACGAAGCCGAGCTGGTGCGGGCGATTCACGTGAGCGCCTTCGACGCAGTGATGGCCGACATGGCGCAGGGGCTGGACACCCCGATCAAGGAGCGCGGCTTCAACCTCTCGGGCGGCCAGCGCCAGCGTCTGTGTCTCGCACGCGGCGTGCTGGCGGCCCGCTCGAGTTCGCTGGTGATGCTCGACGAGCCCACCAGCGCGCTGGATCCGGTGACCGAGGACGCGGTTCTGGAACGGATGGCCGAGGCTTTCGAAGGCGCCTGCCTCGTGGCCTCGGTGCACCGGATGAGTCTGCTGCGCCACTTCGACAAGGTCGTGCTGATGGCGGCCGGACGGGTCGTCGACGTGGGCACGACCGAAGAACTGCAGGCGCGCCAGCCGGCATTCCGGCAGATGCTGCGCCAGTCCAAGGGGGCGGAGGAGGCGGAGAGCGTGTTTGCCTTGTAGGCTGCAAGCGACCGGAGCCGGGACAACGGGCGGACCCGAGCGTTCAGCGCTTCAGCAATTCACGCCACCAATTCACGCAGCGCATCGTTCAGCCGCGTTTGCCAGCCGGCCGCGCCGGCCGAAGGGGCGAGTGAGCGCTCAAAAGAAAACGCCTCGAACCGCATTACGATTCGAGGCGTTTTCCGTGTCTGGCGTCCCGTAGGGGAGTCGAACCCCTGTTCCAACCGTGAAAGGGTCGTGTCCTAGGCCTCTAGACGAACGGGACTTTCACTTGTACTGCGGTACTGCGTTCTCTTGGTGGAGGTAAGCGGGATCGAACCGCTGACCTCTTGCATGCCATGCAAGCGCTCTCCCAGCTGAGCTATACCCCCGAAAGAGTCCGAGAGTATAGCGGGTGCGCATGGCTTGTGCAACTTGCCGCCCAAGCAGGGTGCGCGGTGGTGTTCCGACTTCAGTGCCCGGCCGTGTCGTGCCCGGCCGTGCCGCGCATTCGCGTCACGAGATTGACGACCGCCAGCGTGAGCCCGCCCGCGACGATGCCGACGAGCGCGTTGGCCAGCATCGGCGTCAGCGCTGCAATGAAGTCTCCGGCTGCCGGCAGCGTGTCGGCCCAGTGTGCGAAGACCTCGACGCCATGGTGCAGCGGCGCCAGCCCGTGCACGAGGATGCCGCCACCGACCAGGAACATCGCGGCGGTACCGGCAATCGACAGGAACTTCATCAGCCAGGGGGCGGCCGTGAGGATGCCGCGGCCGAGCCGGCGCTGGAAGCGCGGCCAGGCCGCGTCGCCGGCGCGCCGGCTCAGGTACAGGCCGGCGTCGTCGAGCTTCACGATGCCGGCGACGAGGCCGTAGACGCCGACCGTCATCAATGCCGCGATGCCGACGAGCACGCTCACGCGCGTCGGAAACGCCGCGGCTGCCACGGTGCCCAGCGTGATGACGATGATCTCGGCCGACAGGATGAAGTCGGTGCGGATCGCGCCTTTGATCTTCTCCTGCTCGAAGGCGACGAGGTCGACGTTCGGATCGACGACCGCCTTCACGCGCTCGCCGTGGGCGACGGCCGCGGGGCCCCCGGCGGCCGCCGGCTTGTGCGCGATCTTGTGCCAGACCTTCTCGAAGCCTTCGTATGCAAGGAACAGCCCGCCGGCCATCAGCAGCGGCGTGATCGCCCAAGGCGCAACCGCGCTGATCGCCAGTGCTGCCGGCACGAGGATCAGCTTGTTCTTCGCCGAACCCCTGGCAACCGCCCAGACGACCGGCAGTTCGCGATCGGCGCGCACGCCGCTGACCTGCTCGGCATTGAGCGCAAGGTCGTCGCCGAGCACACCGGCGGTCTTCCTCGTGGCCACTTTCGTCAGCGTGGCGACGTCGTCGAGCGCGCCGGCGGCGTTCTTCGCGCCCAGTTTCGTCAGCAGCGCGACGTCGTCGAGCAGGGTCGCGATGTCGTCGATCAGGGCGAGCAGGCTGGTTCCGGCCATCGATGCTCCATTTGCGTCGGTGCGTGGATCGGCATCGTACGCCGGCTCCGCCCCCCAACCGGTCGCCAGCGATCGGCGTTCCCGCACGTCTGCGGGGCGCGCCATACTATCCCCCTCAGCAACTTGCGTGGCGCGCCCACGGCAGCGAGGCGAGAAGATTCCGATGCAGCCCCAGCTGATGCAGCCCCAGCGTTCCGATGCGTTCGTCTTCTTCGGCGCCACCGGCGATCTGGCAGGCAAGAAGATCTTTCCGGCATTGTTCGCGATGAGCCGGGCGGGTCGCCTCGAGATGCCGGTGGTCTGCGTGGCGCGCTCGCCGCTTGGGGTCGACGGACTGCGCAAGCGGGCGCGGGACAGCGTCAGCCGTTATGGCAGGTTCGACGAGGCCGCTTTCGAGTCCTTCGCGGCGCGCCTGCGCTACGTCTCCGGCGACTATCGCGACGCAGGCACCTATCGGGCTCTGCGCGCTGCCTTGGCAGGCGTTGCGCACCCGCTGCATTACCTGGCGATACCGCCGTCGATGTTCGTGCCGGTCATCGAGGGCCTGCGCGGCGCTGGCTGCGAGCAGGGCGCGAGGCTCGTCGTCGAGAAACCGTTCGGGCGCGACCTCGCGTCGGCGCAGGCGCTGAACCGCACGCTGCACCAGTCCTTCGACGAGTCGGCGATTTTCCGGATCGATCATTACCTGGGCAAGGAGCCGGTCCAGAACCTGCTTTTCTTCAGGTTCGCAAACTCGTTTCTCGAACCGATCTGGAATCGCGAGCACGTCGCGGGCGTGGAGATCACGATGGCCGAGGCTTTCGGCCTGCAGGGCAGGGGCGCCTTCTACGAAGAGGTCGGTGCGGTTCGCGACGTCGTGCAGAACCACCTGCTGCAGGTGCTTGCGCTGCTGACGATGGATCCGCCGGTCGACGAGAGTGCCGAGGCGATGCGCGACGAGAAACTGCGTCTGTTCCGTACCATTCGAACGCTGCGCGCCGAGGACATCGTGCGTGGGCAGTTCGAAGGCTACCGCGACGAGCCCGGCGTCGACGCCGATTCCCGGGTCGAGACCTACGCCGCCTTGCGCCTGCACATCGACAGCTGGCGCTGGGCCGGCGTG
>CALLYQ010000247.1 GCA_937858875.1 uncultured Lautropia sp.
ATAGTCGATCAGCCGAGGCACGAGATCCTGGTCCCAGCGCGCGTCGAGGACGGCCCGAATGTCTGCGATGTTCATCTCGAAGCTCCTGGAGTCAAGTCGCCCGGCGACGCAAGATCGTCGTCGTACGGCATGGGATCGTCGTTGCCGCCGATCTCGAGCAGCAGCCGCCCGTTGCGCACTTCGACGCCGCGCAGCACCAGCTTCGCCAGCGCCTGGCGGCCGTCGCGCTCGTCGAGACGCCAGACCGGCTCGCGCACCGCTTCGGCGAGCAGCAACCGGGCGACATCGGCCGCCATCCTGGCCTGTGGCGCGGGCAAGCCGGGGAAATCGATCCGCGTGACGTCGGGCTGGTCGATGTAGAAGGCACCCGACGCGGGCTCGTAGCGCGGCGCGCCGCGAGCTTCGACGACGCCGCCACGCAGCCGGTCGCCGCCGACTTCCGGCACCGCGACCGCCGACAGGTAGATCCGCGAATCGCCATCGATCAGCCGCACGCGCGGATCGACCAGCGTGACGCAGGCCAGTCCGAGCAGGCAACGGCGTTGCGGAAACGTTTCGGCGATACCGGCCTGTACGTCGGCCGGCGACAAGGCAATCACCCGCGGAGCGGCCTGCGAGGTTTCACCGAGCGTGGACAGGCCGACGGCAAGCCCGAACGAAACGGCGACCAGACCGAATTTGCGTACCTGAGACGACATCACCGAAGTATGCCGCAGGCGCGAGCAAGCTCAGCAGGGCTCGCGCCGCGCGCCGATGAGGAACACAATGTTCACGTCGCCGCCGGCGTCGGCGTGCAGCCGCATGCCGGCCGCAGCTCTCCTGACCGGGAGGCCGCCATGAAGATTCGACGCACTGCGATCGCGCGACTCGTCCCCGCCGCCGGCCTGCTCCTGATCGCCGGCCAGGCGTCCGCAGCAGGCTTCCAGCTGCAGGAACAGAATGCCAGCGGCATCGGCAACGCCTTTGCCGGATCGGCGGCGATTGCCGACAACGCCAGCACGATCCATTTCAACCCGGCCGGCATGACGCGCTTGCAGCCGCGCGAATTCTCGGTCGGCTTGTCGATGGTCCGGCCGAGCTTCAAGTTTCGCGATGCCGGCTCGCAGAGCGGCGTGCTTTCCGCCGGCACCGGCGATGCCGGCGGCTGGGCAGCGCTCCCGAACGCCTACCTGTCGTGGGCCTTGAACCGCAACATCTACCTGGGCCTGGGCCTGGGCGCACCGTTCGGGCTGTCGACCGATTACGACGACGGCTGGGTCGGCGCCGCCCAGTCGATCGAGTTCGACATCAAGACATACAACGTCAATCCGTCGCTCGCCTGGCGTGTCAACGATCGGCTGTCGCTCGGTTTCGGGCTCAGCTGGCAGCGAATGGACGCCGAGTACGAGCGGGCCGTCTCGATCGCCGCCGTGCCGCTGGCGTCCACGCACGCGATCCTCGATGCCGATTCCGACGCCTGGGGCTGGAACGTCGGGTTCCTCTACGCGCTGTCGGACGCAACCCGGATCGGCGCCTCGTATCGCTCCCGCATCGAGCACGAACTGAAGGGGGAACTCGACCTCCGCGGCCCGGCGGCAGGCACGAACCCGGCGCTCGCCCGCGGGCGCGCCCGGGCCGACGTCGAACTGCCGGAAACGGTGATCCTCAGCGCGGTCCACCAGCTCGACACGCGATGGGAGCTGCTGGCCGACCTGTCCTGGACCGGCTGGAGCAGCGTCGACACCGTCGACATCGTGCGGACGTCGGGGCCGCTGGCCGGGCTCACCGTGCAGACGCTGGATGCCGACTTCAGAGACACCTGGCGCCTGGCGCTCGGAACGCACTACCAGTGGAACGAGCACTGGACGCTGAAGTTCGGCATCGCCTACGACCAGTCACCGGTGCGAGACCGACATCGCCGGCTGGTCGCGCTGCCCGACAACGACCGGACCTGGCTGAGCCTGGGCGCGCAATGGCGGCCGAGCCGTGACACGCGGCTCGACATCGGCCTGGCCTATCTGTACGTGCCCGACACGAAAATCGACAACGACCAGCTCAGCGCCAATCCGGCACAGAACCGGGGCCGCGTCGTCGGCGAATACAGATCGAGCGTCTGGCTGCTCGGCGTGCAGTACTCGATGGCGTTCTGATCAAAGATCGGCTGCGTAGCGCTCGAGCATCGCCTGCTGACTCTCGGCAGGCACCTCGCTGTTCGTCTGGTCCCTCAGCATCTGTCCCATCGTCGGCAAGGCCGAACGCTCGATGCGACTGTCGCCGTGCCAGAGCTTCGAGCGCATCAGCGCCTTCGCGCAGTGCAGGTAGGCCTCGAGCCCCTCCACTTCGATGACGAGCTTCGGGCGGCGACGCTCGGTCGTCATTCGATCGAGCCAGTCGTCTCGCGCGGACAGCCTCGCCCTGCCGTTGACGCGCAGCGTCTCGTCGACGCCAGGGATCAGGAACAGCAGCCCGATCCGACCGGTCTCGACGATGTTCTGCAAGGTATCGAGCCGGTTGTTGCCCGGCGCATCGGGGATCAGCAACCGGCTGTCGCCGAGCGCCTCGACGAAGCCCGGATCGCCGCCGCGCGGAGACGCGTCGGGCAGGCCGTCGGCGCCGCAGCTGGACAGCACGACGAAGGGCGACAGCTCGATGAAGCGCAGGCAGTGCACATCGAGTTTCGCCAACTGCTTGCGCAATGCGCGTTCGCCCGGCGCCGCGTACAAGGTTCGAAGATCGTCGATGGATGCGATCGTGTGCCTGTCGCTCATGCGTGCTCCGTCGGAAAAACTCAAGCCACGACCTGAGCCAGCTCGCCCTTCTTGTAGCGCTCGACCATCGTCTTCAGCGACACGCCCTCGATCTTGCTGCCCTGCCCTTCGCAGCCGAACTGCCGATAGCGCTGCACGCAGATCGCCTTGGCTGCCTCGCGCGCCGGCTTCAGGTACTCGCGCGGGTCGAACTTCGACGGATTCTCGACGAAGAATCTGCGGATGGCCGCCGTCATCGCCAGCCGGATGTCGGTATCGATGTTGATCTTGCGTACGCCGTACTTGATCGCTTCCTGGATCTCCTCCACCGGCACCCCGTAGGTTTCCTTCATGTCGCCGCCGTACTTGCGGATTTCGGCAAGCAGCTCCTGCGGCACCGACGACGAGCCGTGCATGACCAGGTGCGTGTTCGGGATCCGCGCATGGATCTCCTTGATCCGGTCGATCGCCAGGATGTCGCCGGTCGGCTTGCGCGAGAACTTGTAGGCGCCGTGGCTGGTGCCGATCGCGATGGCCAGCGCGTCGACCTGCGTCTTGCGCACGAAGTCGGCCGCCTGCTCGGGGTCGGTCAGCAACTGCTCGCGCGTCATCGTGCCCTCGGCACCGTGCCCGTCTTCCTTGTCGCCCTTCATCGTCTCGAGCGAACCGAGGCAGCCGAGCTCGCCCTCGACCGTCACGCCGACCGCGTGCGCCATGTCGACGACCTTGCGGGTCACGTCGACGTTGTACTCGTAGCTGGCGATCGTCTTGCCGTCTTCTTCGAGCGAGCCGTCCATCATCACCGACGAGAAACCGAGCTCGATCGCACCGCTGCAGACCAGCGGCGACTGGCCGTGATCCTGGTGCATGACGATCGGGACATCCGGGTAGCTCTCGATCGCCGCTTCGATCAGATGCTTGAGAAAAGCTTCGCCGGCGTATTTCCGGGCACCGGCCGAGGCCTGCATGATCACCGGCGCATCGACCTCGCTGGCCGCCGACATGATCGCCTGGACCTGCTCGAGGTTGTTCACGTTGAAGGCGGGAATTCCGTAGCCGTTCTCGGCTGCGTGATCCAGCAACTGTCGCATCGATACGAGAGCCATCCTGATACCTCCGGAAAATGAAGAGAGCGCGATCCGCCGGATTGCCGACGGACCCATTCGATTCGAGTTCCGCGATTATCGCCGATCGCTGCAGCTCGACTCCGGGCAGATCGCACGGGTCGGCTCCGGTGATTCAGGTCGGAACCTGAACCTGCTCGTCGCCCGCCAGCATTCGGCATGCCGCGCCCCCCGGCACCGCGCGCCCGAACAGGAAACCCTGCACGGTGTCGCAGTCGTGCTCGGCCAGGAAAGCGAGTTGCCTGCGCAGCTCGACGCCCTCGGCAACGACCTGAAGGCCGAGTTCGTGCGCCAGTGCGATCGTTGCCCGGACGATCGCCGCATCGTCGGGGCTCGCGATCATGCCCTCGACGAAGGAGCGATCGATCTTCACCTCGGCAATCGACACGCGGCGCAGCAGCGACAGCGACGAATAGCCGGTACCGAAATCGTCGATGGACACGCGCACGCCCATCTCGGCGAGTTCGGCCGTCAGCGCGCTCGCCAGTTCGGGGTCGGCCATCGCGGTGTTCTCGGTGATCTCCAAGGTCAGCAGCGACGGCGCGATCGCGTGCGCGGCCAAGGCCTCGCGGATCGTCTCGACGATCCCGTGGTCCTGCAACTGGCGCCCGGACACGTTGACGGCGACCGGGACCGGCCGGCAGCCTGCCGCCCGCCAGCGGCCGAGCTCGGCGATCGCCTCGCGCAGCGCCCAGGCGCCGAGCTCGACGATCAGCCCCGACTCCTCGGCGAGCCCGATGAACACGCCAGGCGGCATCAGCTCGCCATCGGGCCTGCGCCAACGCATCAGCGCCTCGAAGCCGACCAGGCTCTCGTCGCCGATCCGGATCTTCGGTTGGTAGTGCAGCTCGAACTCTCCGCGCGCCATCCCCTGCCGCAGTTCGCGCTCGAGCGCCAGGCGGTCGCGCGTCCAGCGTCCCGGCTCGCCGGAGTAGAACTCGTAGCTGGCGCCGGCGCGCGACTTGGCACGGTGCATCGCCGCGTCGGCCTTCGAAAACAGTTCGTCGGCCTCGTCGCCATCGTCGGGCACGACGGCGATGCCGACGCTGCACGAGCACGACAGCTGCACGCCGTCGAGCGTGATCTCTCGCGACAGCACGTCGACGATGCGCGTCGCCGTGCCGACGATCTCGGCCTTGTCCTCGATGCCGTCGAGCACGACGACGAACTCGTCGGCGCCCCAGCGCGCCACGACGTCGCCGGCACGGCAGCCGGCCATCAGACGCTGGGCCGTGATCCGCAGCACCTCGTCGCCCATCCGGTCGCCGAGCCCTTCGTTGATCCGCTTGAAGCGGTTCAACGCGATGAACAGCACCGCCACGCGCGCCGGCTTTTCGGCGGTGCCCGCCGCCAGCGCCCGGCCGACACGATCGCGCAGCAGCAGGCGGTTGGCCAGCCCGGTCAGTTGGTCGTGCGTGGCGGCATGGTGCAGGCGCTGCGTGTTCAGGATTCGGTCGGTCTGGTCGATCAGCGTGACGACGACCGATTCCGGCTGCCGCTTGTCGGCCAGCAGCGGCGTGGCCGTCGCGCTCAACGCGCGCGCCGGCATGCCT
>CALLYQ010000248.1 GCA_937858875.1 uncultured Lautropia sp.
CGGCACGACGAAGACCGGCCGGTTGTGGACCTACGTGCGCGACGACCGCCCCGCGGGCGCCGCTACGCCGCCGGCGGTGTGGTTCCGCTACTCGCCGGACCGCAAGGCCATACGGCCCACCGAGCACCTGAAGCGCTTCACTGGCGTCCTGCAGGCCGACGGCTACGCGGGCTTCGGATCGGTCTACGCCAGCGGACGGGTGACCGAAGCCGGCTGCTGGGCGCACGTTCGACGCAAGTTCTACGACATCCACCAAGCCAGCGCCTCGCCGATCGCCGGGCAGGCGATCGCGCGAATCGGTGCGCTGTACGAGATCGAACGCGAGATCCGCGGCAAGCCGCCCGATGAACGCCGCGCGGCGCGCCAGGCGCGGGCCGGGCCGCTGCTGGACGAGCTGCAGCAGTGGTTGCAGGCGAGCCTGTCGACGGTCTCGGGCAAGAGCGCCATCGCGGTGGCGATCAAGTACGCGCTCACGCGCTGGACGGCGCTGACACGCTATGCCGACGACGGGCGCATCGAGATCGACAACAACGCCGCCGAGCGCGCGATCCGCGATGTGGCGCTGGGGCGCAAGAACTGGCTGTTCGCCGGCTCCGATGCCGGCGGCGAGCGCGCCGCGGCGATCTACAGCCTGCTGGGCACCGCCAAGCTCAATGGCCTGGACCCGGAGCGATATCTGCGCGCCGTGCTCGAACGCATTGCCGATCACCCGATCAACCGCATCGAGGAGTTGCTGCCGTGGCATCTCGAAGTGGATCGCGTCGGGGCCCTGCGCGAAGCGGCGTAACGCCGCATCCGCCGATCCCTGCTGACCAGCCGCTGGGCCACATCAGTGCATTGATCGCCGCCGGCGGGCACATCCTGGTCGGCCGACTCGATCCGATCGAGTGCGCGGCGATTGCCTACGACGGCTCGACCGCGGTGGCGATGCTGCGTCGGAAGACGGCCGAAACGCTACCGCAATTGCTCGAGCGGCTCGATGCCGCCGTCGGGCAAGCGTGGCGCACCGGATCGGTCGTCGACGATCTCAACACGTAGCCGTCAAGAATGGGGCAGGCCGGACGGTTACGCATCGTCGGGACTGTGAGTCCCTTTTCGAAAAGTTCAGCGTGTCTGGCTGGCAGGCGCCTTCCCAAGCTTTTAGCGACTTCTCCCGACAACGGGTGTCACGAACGATCGAAGCTCGCGCGCGGGCGCGCCCAATCCAGTCCATCGTTCCCGATGGCAGGTGAACAGCAGCACCTGGTGGCGCTCGGCCGCGTTGAAGAGGACGCGCTGCATTTGGTCCAGGCGCTCCTTTCGGTAGCGCTCGAGGAACGCCGCCCGGATGGCGCGCACGACGGTGCTCTTGCCCGCCTCGTTCGGTCCCCAGAACACGTTCAGGCCAGGATCGAATGCTCCGATCTCCAGGACGTCCCGGAACTGCCGAATTTGGGACAGCCGCAGCTTCGTAAGCTTCATGCGGGCATGCCCTTTACAGAGGGGCCGCGTTAGCAGCGTCGAGCTCGCTGCAAAGGATCGCCAGCGCTTCCCGGGCAACACGCGCCTGCGACTCCGGCGCACCGTCGCGCTGGGCGTCCTGCAGGTCGGCGATGACCTCGGCGAGGTATCCGTCTGCACGCAGCGCCGCGATGTCTTCGGCCGTCGGCAGCAGCCGCAGGTAGGCCGTGTCGTGCGCTAGGCTGCGCATCAGGGCATGCGCCTGGGCGAGTGCCTCGGTTAGACGGCGGTGGCCAGCGAGGTCGGTGCGGCCGTCGATTCTTACCTGGGCGATGTCGTCCGCACCGAACTCGGCAAGGGCCGTGCAGATCAAGTCTATGTCCGACTCCACGGCCACGGTGTACTCCCGTTGATGCCAGTGGAACCGGCCAACACGCACCGGCTCCACTTTCGGCGGCTGGCCCGCCTCGACCTCGACGACCAGGCAGTAGCCGGGCTCGTTGCCGCGAAACCGATCCTGCTCTGGGGTGCCGCTGTAGGCGCAGCGCTCGTTGACCTGCTTGAATCCGTGCCAGTCGCCCAGAGCGAGGTAGTCCAGCCGCGCGGATGCGCAACGATCTTCCGCGATCGGGTTGGCCGAGTCGATATCTTCCGGAAGAATGCCGGCGACGCTGCGCCACTCGATCTCGCGGCGCTCATCGCGCACCGCCGTCGCCAGCGACGGTGCCGCCTCGACCAGCCGCACCGCGCCCTCGAGCGCCTGCACATGCCCGACAGGCGCGCACACAGGAAGTCCGGCAGCGCACCGAACGTCACGCAGAATCGACCGCCGGATTACGGCAGAGTGTGCGAAACAACACTGTGTGCCTGCACAATCAGCAGTATTTATTCCCGTTTGAGCTGGCCCGACTACGCGAATCAGCTCTCGAAGCTGGCCACATCGCGCCGTGAATTTCTGCTCATGCGCGGCGCGCGGTCCCGCGTACTGTCGGGCAGGTGAAGAAGCTGCGACTGACCGTGCTGCAGCGTCAAACTGCCGAAGGCTCGCCTGGCTTGCCACTCGTATGCGCGATTGGCCGCGGGAATACCAGAATCGCCCGGTGGGGATGCGCCGCGTCGTCATCCGTAGCTCATCGGTAGCTTGGGCGGCTTGTGATTGGCCATCTCCAGCGGAAGGAACGGCCATCACGAACGGAATCCGACAGCGACTCGATCAGTTCCTCAGTCGAAATGGTGTGGCGACCGATGAACGCGTGACCGTGATCAGCGACGACGCTGGTGAATTTGAGAAGACCGTCCAGGGCAGTCAGCTGGCTCGGGGCCGGATCCTCGATTGGTTCCACATCGCGATGAAGTTCAAGGCGGCGCAGCGTTCTGTGTTCGGCAGCAAGACGATCGACTCGCTGGAACGGGAGTCGGTGGAAACCGAAATCGACCACGCCAAGTGGTTGGTCTGGCATGGCAAGGGCAGCAAGGCGGTGCAGCGGATCAAGGCACTGGACGATCGTCTGCTGACGCGGGAAGCGTACGAATTCGGCACGCTGTGGTGGAACCTCAACACCGTCTCCGGCTACCTGAGGAACAACGCTCGCACGCTGGTCAACTACGGCGCTCGGCATCGCAAGGGCCTGCCGATCAGCAGCAGCATCGCCGAGTCCGCGGTGAACCAGGTCGTCAGCCACCGCATGGCCAAGAAGCGACAAATGCGCTGGACTGACGAAGGGGCGCACTGCATGGTGCAGGTCAGGGTGGCGGTTTTGAACGGGGAACTCTCGCCCCGTCGCATCTCGGCGCTCGAGATCGCCGCCTCGCCTCACAGCAAATGCATCGGGCCTGCATCGCCAAACCGGCACCGACCAACGAACCGTATCCTTGCCTCAAGTCAGGGCGCCTGACGAAATCGACCTCCCCAACTTTTGCACGCTCTCATTTGCTTTGTGCTACGGCGCACAGCTTGCGATTCCCCCCATATGCGACTCACGTACCTGGCACGTCCCGGGCGGCGTCCAGGTGCGGAACGAGAAGTTCACTCTCAAGTTGTTCAACCGTCGGCAGGCTCGTATCAAGCGGCTCGGGTAACGCGCGAACGAGCTGGTACTCCGCAACGCCGATCGGTTTGTCGATACCGGAGAGCGCGTACTCGGCTACCAGTCGGTTCTGGCTCCTGCACAGCAGCAGTCCGATCGTCGGTTTGTCCTCCGGCGCCTTGATCTGGGCGTCCACCGCTGCGAGGTAGAAGTTCAGCTGCCCTGCGTGCTCGGGCTTGAAGGCCCCGGCCTTCAACTCGACGACCACGTAGCACTTCAACCGCGTATGGTAGAAGAGCAGATCGATGAAGAACTCGTCGCCGGCGACTTCAATGCGCTGCTGGCGACCCACGAAGGCAAATCCCGTGCCGAGTTCGAGGAGAAAGCGTGCGATGTGCCTGATCAGCGCATTCTCGATGTCACGTTCGAACGCGTCCTCCCCCAGTCCCAGGAAGTCGAACAGGTACGGGTCCTTCAGGGATTCCCGCGCGACGTTCGAGTGTGGCTCGGGCAACCTGGCGCTGAAGTTCGTCACGGCCTGGCCCTGGCGCTCGAGCAGGCGGTTCTTGATCTGAAGCTCCAGCGTCATGCGGGACCATCCGTCCCTCACCGCCTGTTCGGCATAGCGCAGGCGGAGTTCAGGATTCTTCAGGCGAGCGAGCAGCAACACGTTGTGGCCCCAGGGCAATTGACCAACAGCCTGTTGGTCAATTGCGGCTTCGCTCCACGCCTCGGCGAACGCCCGCATCGAAATCAGGTTCGCCTTGGAGAAACCCTTCATCTCGGGAAAGGCCTCGCGCAAGTCCCGCGACAAGCGTTCGATGACCCCGGCACCCCATCCCTGCGAGGCCTGACGCTCGAGGATCTCGCGGCCGATGTACCAGTACAGCCGGACCAGCTCGACATTGACAGCGAGCACCGCACGCCGGCGGGCCTCGGCTACCCGCCCCTTGATCGTTCCCAGCCAGGCAACGTAATCAGCCGGCCGATTCCCGTCAGAACCCACCCATTGCGTTCCCGAACTGCTGCGCCCGCGCTGCCTGGTGGCCAAAGCCTCTCCTACCCCGTTCGTGATGCAAGCCAGCGCCCACCGCGATTTCCACGAGCGCGGCCTCTGGGACGATCAGCTGCGAGAGCACGACTCTACCCGCCTCAGCGATCATCGCGGTCGGGCTTTCTTCGGGTTTCGGTTTGCACGACGGCTCAAGCCTGGCGCTCGCCCCAAAACGCCCGCACCGCCCGCATGCGCCGCTTGCTCTCGGTCGTGACATAGACCGTCGTCGTGGCCAGCGACGCGTGCCCCAGGTTCTGTTGCACGATCTCGATCGGCATGCCGGCGGCGATTGCGTGACTCGCATGCGAATGTCTCAGCCAGTGCGTGCTCGCCTTGGCAAACCGGTCGGCGCCCTTCGCATCGCCCTCCCCTCTCATCACCTCGGCACAGCCGGCGAAGAACGCCTTGACTTGATTGTAGAAGGTCGATGCCGCAACGCCCTCGCGTGGGTCGGCCTGCACTCGAGCGGCGAGCCCCGGCGCACGCGCGGCCACGTCGCTCGCCTGTCCCAGTAGAAACACCCCCTGATTGCCGACATCCTCGACTTTCGGGACGAGCCCCCGGGCGGTCAGGTAGGCGGTCAGTTCGTCGACCACCTCGGTCGGCACCGGCACCTCGCGCACCTTCTGGCCCTTGCCGACGACGCGCAGCATCCAGCCTTCGATCGGCTCGTCGTCCGAGACATCGGCCGGATACTCGACCCAGCGCAGGTCGTCGACGATGGCCGCGACGACCTCCGACAATCGCAGGCCCGTCGCATAGAGCAGATGCAGCGCGAACGCCAGTCGCGCGCTCGCCGAACTCTCCGGAAGCTTGCGAATTTCCGCCTCGATGAAGCCCCACTGCGCAACGGTGAAACTCCTGCCGGCGTTGACCTTCGGCCCGGGACTCGTCGGCACCCCGACGGCCGACCAGGGATTGCCCATCAGGTAGTTCTGGTCGACCAGAAACCCGTACAGGTTCTTCAGGATCGCGATCGCCTGGCGCTGCGCGCCGGACGACAGTGGCCCCTCGAAGGGCCGCCACAGCGGCGACCAGCGCTCGCGCGCCCGCTCGCCACACCAGCGGCTCGCCGGTTGCGGGTCGGCCAGGAACTCCCGGTAGGCGATGCAGTCCTCGTTGGTCATCGACGACAGCGCCTTGCCCCGATCGACGATCGCCCACAGCAGGAACCGTTCGGCCTCCTTGCGATAGGCGCGCTGGGTGTTCGACAGACTTTGCAGCCAGTCCAGCGGCTGCTCGAAGCCGACGTCGCCCCCCGGAACCGGGCGCACGCGGCGCCGCGCCTTCAGGGTCGCGCGCTGCTCGGGGGTCAAGCCCTGCTTCGAACGCAGCCAGGCGAGGATCGCTTCGTAGTCGTTCCTTGCTGCGAGCAGACACTGCGGCTGCGGTCGGCGGTACAGGCCCTGACTGCCGTCGAGTTCCGCCGGGACGACGAACTTCTCGAGCGGCCGGATTTCGGTCGCCGGTGCCACGATCGCCCGCAGTTCGTGGGCAAAGAGT
>CALLYQ010000249.1 GCA_937858875.1 uncultured Lautropia sp.
GGGTTCATCTGGCGAACATCATGTGCAGGCTGTCCCAGGCGCGGCCGAACCAGCCGGCCGGCTCGACGGCCTTCAGCGCGACGAGCGGCCGCTCTGCGATCACCTGGCCGTCGAGCTTCACGCGAAGCATGCTGATCCGGTCGCCTTCGGCGAGCGGTGCGACCAGCGGCTGCAAACGCTCGACCTCGCCCTGCACCTTGTCGGCCTGGCCGCGCGGCACGGTCACGATCAGGTCGTGTTCGAGTCCGCCCGGCACCGTGTCGTCGGCGCCTTTCCAGACCGGGTAGTCGCCACTGGGTTGGGCCCTGGCCTGCACGCGAACCGCGTCGAAGTTCTGGAAGCCCCAGTTCAGCAGCTTCTGGCTTTCGATTGCGCGCACCGCTTCGGAACTCGTGCCGAGCACGATCGACAGCAGTCGCCGCTGGAAGTTGCCGCCCGGCTGGTCGCGGCGCGCCGTCGCGACCAGGCAGTAGCCGGCCGCCTCGGTGTGGCCGGTCTTTAGGCCGTCGACGGTCGGGTCGACGAACAGCAGCCGGTTGCGGTTCGGCTGCTTGATGTTGTTGTACGTGTATTCCTTCTTCGCGTACATCGGGTACAGCTCGGGGTAGTCCTGGACCACGCGCACGGCCAGCAGCGCGAGGTCGCGCGCGGTCGTATAGTGCTCGGGATCGGGCAGACCGGTCGAGTTGCGGAACTGCGTATTGCGCATGCCCAGGCGTTGCGCCTCGCGGTTCATCGCCTCTGCGAAGGCATCCTCGGTGCCGCCGATCGCTTCGGCAAGGATGATCGATGCATCGTTGCCCGACTGCACGATCATGCCGTTCAGCAGCTCCTCGATCGTGGCCGGCTTGGCCGGATCGACGAACATCCGCGAACCGATCGCCTTCCAGGCCTTCGTCGACACGGCAGGGCGCATGTCGAGCGCGATCCGCTTCTCCTTCAGCGCCGCGAACGCCAGGTGCGCGGTCATCAGCTTGGTCAGCGAGGCCGGCTCGATCTTCAGGTCGGGCTCGTGGGCGGCGAGGACCTGGCCGCTGGTCACGTCGAGCAGCAGCCATGAGCGTGCGGCGATCTCCGGTGCGCTGACCTGGGCCTGCGCCGGAAGCGCGAGCAGCCCCGGCACCAGGATCGCGGGCAGCGCCGCGAGCGCCAGCAGCGCGCGACCGAGCCGCGTGCGCAGCCGGGCCGCCAGCGTGGGCAAGGCCGAAACGGTTGGAGAGCAGGGAAACGGACGATGCATCGATCGAAGCCTCTGGTGATGCGCGCAAGACGAGAGATGCCGCGCTTGCCGGGCGGCACGGCCGATGAAGCAGACGTGGCGGAAAGCGGCTGCGGTGTTCGGCGCGATCGTCGAACCCGGGGCTTGCCGGACGGGCGTCATCGGGAGAAAGCGGAATTATAGGCGGGGCGCGCGTGGGCCCGCGTCAGCCCGCTGTCAATCCGGATGGCGCAGTTCGAAGATCGGCCGTACGGCTGCGACGATCCGTCGTGCGGCGGCTTCGCCGTGCCGGTAGTAGATGACGTCGACCACTTCGCGCAGCACGCGGCGCAGCACTTCCATGTTCACGCAGTCGGCGACGCGGGCGTCCCATACGTGGCCGGCCGTGCCGAACTCGCGTTCGAACAGCCGGTCGAGCTGCTTGCGTGCAGCCATCAGCGAAGCCTGTTCGGCCTGCTGGCGGGCCAGGCGGCTCTGCTCGTCGGGCGGCTCGGCGACCCCGGCCGAGACGATCAGCCGCTGCTCGAACAGTTCGGCGAGCAGCGCGTCGAGCTCGCCGGTGCGCACGAAGTTCGACAGCAGGCCGACCGTCCGGCGGCCGTCGATCAGCATCAGCAGCCTGCGTGCACTGCCGGACAGCGGCCGTTCCCGTGCCGCCAGCTCGGTCTCGCCGGCGCCGGTGCGGGCGTAGACGAGCCGTTGCGCTTCGGTGCTGCGCGGCTGCGCCGGCGTGGGGCTCGCACCGTCGGCTGCTGCCGCGCGCTGGCCGGTCGGCGGGGAATCGCCTGCCGGAACTTCCGGATTCAAGACCGGCGAGCCTCCAGCGCGTCGACGACGATCCGCTTGATCTGCGGGAGCCGCCGGTGAAAGAAGTGATCGGCGCCGGGGATCACGATCACCGGAAGCTCCTGCGGACGCGCCCAGTCGAGCACCGACTGCAGCGGCACCGTGTCGTCGAGCTCGCCGTGGATCAGCACCGTATCGTCGGGCACGGTCTCGACCTCGAAGCGCGAGGTTGCAGTACCGACCAGCACCATCCGCGCAGCCGGCGCGCCCTGTTCGCGCAGGCGGGCAGCGACTCGAGTCTGCACGAAGCTGCCGAACGAGAAGCCGGCGAGCACCAGCGCATCGGCTGCTTGCGCGTTCGCACTTTCGTGGCTGCGCGCGGCGGCGACGACGGCGAGCAGGTCCTCCGTTTCGCCGCGGCCTTCATCGTATTCGCCGGCGGAAGCGCCGATCCCGCGGAAGTTCGGTCGCCAGCAGGCGTGGCCGGTGGCGAGCAGCGCGCGCGCGAGCGTCTGCACGACCTTGTTGTCGCGCGTGCCGCCGAACAGCGGGTGCGGGTGGGCAATGACGGCGATGCCGGTGACCGGGTCCGACGGCAGGTCGAGCGCGACGTCGATGGCGCCGGCCGGGCCGTCGACGGTCAGCGTTCGCGTGCGGGAGTTCATGGCAGTCGCAGGCGGTCGACCGGCTTGCCGTTGACGAGGTGCGACTCGATGATCTCGTCGATGTCGCTTTCGTCGACGTAGGTGTACCAGACGCCCTCGGGGTAGACGACGACGACCGGGCCTTCCTCGCAGCGGTCGAGACAGCCGGCGCGATTGATCCGGATCCGGCCCTGCCCGCTCAGGCCGAGTTCCTTGATGCGCGCCTTCGCATAGGCCTGCACCCGTTCCGCGTCGTGGCAGGCACAGCTCGGCCGGCTGTCGTCGCGCTGGTTCAGGCAGAAGAAGACGTGATGGGCGTAGTAGTGGCCGTTCATGGTCGACCGATTATAGGACGACGCGTCGCTGCCGCAGTCGCCACAGCGCCCAGCCGATCGCCGCGAACGGCCAGACGACGGCCAGCGCGCGCAGCAGGCCGTTGACGTTGGTCCAGCCGCCCTGTTGCCATCCGGCGATCGTGGATTGGAAATAGACGTTCGGCGGCAGCAGGTTGTGCAGCACGGTCGCCGTCACGAGTGCGGCAATCGCAGTGACCAGGCGTGCACGCGGGCGCCACCAGACGCTCAGCACGAGCATCAGCGCGCCGGCCAGGATGCCGCCCTGGGTGCCGGCCGACAGCCACGCAAGCGCGTTGCGCGCTCCGAGCAGGCTCGCGGTGACGCCGGTCTTGGCCAGCGCGCCGAGCACGATCGGCAGGGCGATGGCCGTGCCCGAATGGGTGCGAAGCAGGTCGCGCGACAGCAGTCCGATGCCCAGTGTCGTCGCGGCGATCGCGCAGACTTCGGCCACCGGCTGTCGTTCGCCGGTCAGCCGGATCGATTGCAGCCATTCGTCGAGCGCCGGAAAGCTGCCGGCCAGCAGCGGCAGCAGCTCGCCGCTGGCGAACGCGACCGGCTGCGGGTGGCATTGCACCGCGAGCCAGGCCGCCAGCAGCAGTACGCCGGGGCCGGTGCCCGGTGCCAGCGAGAGTGCGCGTGCG
>CALLYQ010000250.1 GCA_937858875.1 uncultured Lautropia sp.
GGCTGCGGCGGCGCCGGATGCCGCCTCGAAGGCCGCGCCGGCGACCTCGCCGAGGCCGGCCTTCGCCGGACGCACGCGTTCGCCGTGCATCTCGATCTGCCGGATGGACCCCGACGACGGACTGTGCATCGGCTGCCAGCGCACGATCGACGAGATCGCTGGCTGGGGCGCAATGACGCCGGAGCAGCGCACCGAGATCTGGGGGAAGATCGCCGAGCGCAAGTCCGCAAAGGCGGCCGCGTCCCGGGCCGGCGCGAAGTGAACGGCACGCTGCCCGAGGGCATTCGCTTCATCGAGCGCGACTGGCTGTCGTCGAACGCCGTGTTTTTCGTCGACGGCGGCGAGGCGACGATCGTCGACACCGGCTACGTCAAGCACGCGCCGCTGACCGTCGCGATCGTTCGCCGACTGCTCGACCAGACCGGAACGCGGCTGGCGCGCATCGTCAACACACACCTGCATTCCGATCATTGCGGCGGCAACGCTGCGCTGGCCGAGGCCTTCGGCGCGCGCATCGTCGTGCCCTCGGCGAGCGCCGACGACGTGCGCCGCTGGGACGAGCAGGCGCTGAGCTTCGCGGCCACCGGACAGCGCTGCGCACGCTTCGAAGCCCACGACACGCTGGCGCCCGGCGACGAACTGACCATGGGCGGACTTCGCTGGCGCACGCTCGCCGCACCGGGTCACGACCCGAAGAGCCTGATCTTCCATTGCGAGAGCGCCCGCCTGCTGATTTCGGCCGATGCGCTGTGGGAACAGGGCTTCGGCCTGATCTTTCCCGAGATCGAGGGCGAGTCGGGCTATGCCGAGCAGCGGGCGGTGCTCGAGCTGATCGCAACGCTGCCCGTCGAGCGGGTCTTTCCCGGCCATGGGCCGCAGTTCACCGCCGTGAACGAAGCGCTCGAGCGGGCGCAGGCCCGGCTCCACGGACTGCTCGTCGATCCGAAACGCCTGCCGCGGCATGCACTGAAGGTGCTCGTCAAGTATCTGATGCTCGATCTCGAGCGCGTCGAAGTCGCGCGCTTCGTCGAACACCTGGCAGCGGCCCCGGTGCTGTCCGCAGCCGCCGGGCAGCTCGGGCTCCCTGCCGAACAGGCTCTGCGGCGTACCATCGACGAACTGGTGCGCGACGGGCGACTGGCGATCGACGACGAATGGCTGCTCGACCGCCCCGATTGAGCGCGCCGCCCCGCAGCGCAATGCGCAGCCTTCGAGGGACCGTGCAATGGACAAGCCGCTCGACGTTCACATCCGGGACAGCCGCGACGACGATCTGAGCGCGATCCAGAAGATCTATGCGAACCATGTGCTGAACAGCGCCGCGACGTTCGAGACCGAGCCGCCCGACCTCGTCGAGATGATGCGCAGGCGCGCCGAAGTCCTGCGCAACGGCTTTCCCTATCTCGTGGCCTTCGCGCACGACAACGGACACGAACGCGTCGTCGGCTTCGCCTACGCGGACTACTTCAAGCTGCGGCCGGCCTACCGGTTCACCGCCGAGAACTCGATCTACCTGGACCCGGTCGCGCAAGGGTCGGGCGTGGGCCGCAAGCTGCTCGGTCAGCTGATCGAACGCTGCAAGGTTCTCGGCATGCGGCAGATGGTCGCAGTCATCGGCGACAGCGGCAACGTCGCGTCGATCGCCGTGCACGCCGCTGCCGGCTTCCGCTATGCCGGGCTGCTGCGCGCCAGCGGCTGGAAGTTCGATCGCTGGGTCGACGCCGTGCTGATGCAGCGCGAACTGGGGCACGGGGATCGGTTGCCGCCGGAGGTGGGAAGCTGATCTCGGCGGGATTCCAGAACGCCACCCCGAGCTGCTCGAGCGCATCGGTCACGTTCAGGAATTCTGGCCTGTTCTCGAACGAGTGACTGATGGACGCGGTCACGATTCGTTGCCGGGCGGCCGCGCTATGGACCCGGCTGATCCCAGCGCACGCGCTTGCGGTCCGCCTCCACCGCCGGCAGCGGCTCGGCGCGCACCATGCCAAGCGCACTGCGCCGCGCGAGCTGCACGTACTGGTCGGTGCCGAAACCCTTTCCGGCGAGATCGGCGTCGCTCAGCTCGCGCACCACTCGAGCCGGCACGCCGGCAACGAGCACGCGCGGTGGAATCTGCGCGCCGATCTTCACGAAGCTCATCGCCGCGACGATCGTCTGCTCGCCGATCTGCGCGCGGTCCATCACCACCGCGTTCATGCCGACCAGCGTATCGCGCCCGAGCCGCGCACCGTGGACCACGGCGCCATGACCGATGTGACTGCGCGCTTCCATCACGCAGTCGAAGTCGGGCAGCGAGTGGACCACGCAGTTGTCCTGCAGGTTCGACTCGCGTTCAAGCACGATCCGGCCGAAATCGCCGCGCATGACCGCGCCCGGGCCGACATAGCAGCCGGGGCCGACGATCACGTCGCCGATCAGCACCGCCGTCTCGTGGACCCAGGCGCTCGGATCGACGACCGGCGTGATGCCCTCGAAGCTGTAGACGCGCATCAGTGCTTCCGTCCTCGTCCGGCCGAGCCGGGATCAGCCGCGCTGCGCACGATCGCGCGCGTTCTGCGCCTCGATCCGTTCGCGCGCCTCGCGCCACTGGTCGTCGGTCCACTCGTGCAATGGATAGAAGTTGCCGCCGTTGGCCAGGTAGTTGGCGCCATCCATGAAGATCAGCTGCCCCGTCAGCCAGTCGCACCCGCCCGACATCAGGAAGCTGGCCAGATTCTGCAGTTCGCTCATGTCCCCGACGCGCCGCATCGGATTGCCGGCCTTGGCGCGAGCCTGCGGATCTTCGCCCGGGTTGAGCCGCTTGCTCATTCCTTCGGTCGGGATCACGCCCGGACCGACCGCGTTGAGCCGGATCCCGTAGCGGGCCCACTCGCTGGCGAGCGAGCGCGTCATCGTCGCGATGCCGGCCTTGCTCATCGCCGACGGGACGACGAAGGGGCCACCGTTCTCGACCCAGGTCACGATGATCGACATCACCGAGCGCATCGGCTGGCCGGGCTGCCAGCCGCCGGCCTTCTTCGTTGCATCGATCCAGTGCTTGCCGACCGCGTTCGTGACGTAGAAGCTGCCGTGGAAGACGATGTTGGCGATCGCGTCGAAGGCGCGCGACGACAGTGCCTCGGTCGGGCTGATGAAGTTGCCGGCCGCATTGTTGACGAGCCCGGTCAGCGGGCGCTCGGCGAAGATTTCGTCGACCATCGCCTCGACCGCCTGCGCATCGCGGATGTCGACGCCGAAGGTTTCGACCTGGCCGCCGCAGTTCTCCTGCATCTGCTCGGCCGCCTCGTCGAGCACGCCCTTGCGTCGCCCGCAGATCACCAGGTCGGCGCCCAGCCGCAGGAACTGCTCGCCCATCGCGCGGCCGAGGCCCGTGCCGCCACCGGTCACGAGGATGCGCTGGCCTTTCAGAAGATCGTTCTGGAACATCGTTCAACTCCGTTCGGTTCGTATTCTTGCCGGCGGCGTCGCCGCGTGCATCGGACGTCGTACAGAATCCGCAGCGGCCGCTCAGGCGCGAAGCGACTGCATCAGCTGGTTCAGATCGAGCGTGTTCGCGCGCTGCTGGATCTGCGGCAGATACTGCTGCTGGACGGTCTTCGCCTCGTCGAGCAGGCCGGCGAAAGTCTGCTTCAGCATCGCGGCATCGAGCGTGCGCCCACCCGCGTAATAGCGCCGCGCCAGCTGCCCCAGCGCCCAGGTCGTGGCGAAGGACATCGCCGAGCTGGTCGCCTGCCGGCCGGCGCCGCCGAGCATGCGCCCGCCGACCTTGCGCAGCAGCCCGCCGACCAGGCGAACGGCAGCCTGCTCCAGATACTGCCCGGTCAGGCCGACACCGGCGACCGCGATGAACTCGCGCACGTGGGCCTGGTCGAGTTCGTAGCCGTAGGACTGCCCGATCCGGTAGACGAGCCGCATCTGCAGCGGAATGATCGCCATCGTGGCCAGCGAATCGGGCAGCAGCTCGAGCGCACCGTTCAGGATCGCCGCATTGAGTACGGTGCGATCGAGTTCGGCGTCCGAGAGCGTGGACGGACGCGTGGCGGGCGAGCCGCCGGCCGCGGCTTCAGCTGCCTGCCCGCCAGCCGCTGCCGTGCCGGCCGCCGTGGTGCCGACCTTGTCGACCTCGCGCGTGCCGCCCTTGTCGACCTCGAGCGGCTCGAGCGTCGACGGCAGCGGCCGATCGAGCGGCGCCTCGACGACCGCGTCGATCTGTTCGGCGAGGACCGTCGCGTCGGCGGGATTCAGCCCGAGCTTGCGCTGCAACTCCTCCAGGAAGCGACGCTCGGTGCCGTTGCGCGCGCCGTCGGCATCGCAGACGCCGAGCGCCATCTCGTAGGCAAGCTGGCGCAGCTCCGGGCTGCCGAGCCTGGCTGCTTCCGACTCGATCGACACGGCCTTCGTCAGCACCTGCCGGTACAGCGCGGGCAGATTGACCTCGCCCGCGCCTGCCAGCGCGTCGGCAACCGCGCGGATCTCCTCGCGTTCGCGATCCTGCTTGTCGCCGTCGGCGAAAGCCGCCATCAGCGCGATCGCAAGAATCGCCTGCTGTTCGTCGCGGGTCATTCGACGCTCCGTCAGTGTTGCATGGGAGTCCATTGTAGGTGCGATCGAGGCGAACCCTGCCTTGGCCGCGACGAGATGCAGAGCCGCAACGGGCCGCGCTGACGAGCGCCCGCGGCGCCGCGCACAGAGCCGCCGAGTCAGTCGTACTTGCGCGCGTCCTCGATGACCTTGCCGTCGTTCGGCAGGCTGCCCGGCGCCACGATCGCGACCGCGCCGCGCAGCTTGGTCACTTCGCGCACCGACTCGGCCAGCGCTTCAGCCAACGCGGCTTCGCCACCGGCACCGCCAAGCGCGGCCGGATCGACCTCGCAGTTCAGCGACATCGTGTCGTTGGCCATCTCGCCGGCCACGACGAGCCGCGCGCGCAGCACGCCGGGGTGGCGGCGAACGATCTGCTGGATCTGCTCCGGATGCACGAACATGCCCCGGACCTTGGTCGTCTGGTCGGCGCGCCCGAGCCAGCCGCGGATGCGAACGTTGGTGCGCCCGCAGGGCGAGGGACCGCGCATCACGGCCGACAGGTCGCCGGTGCCGAAGCGGATCATCGGATAAACCGGATTGAAGCTGGTGACGACGATCTCGCCGACCTCGCCGTCGGACACCGGCTCGCCGGTGCCGGGCCGCACGATCTCGAGGATCAGGTCCTCGTCGAGGATCATGCCCTCCATTGCCTCGGATTCGTAGGCGACCAGCCCGAGGTCGGCGGTGCCGTACCACTGCAGCACCGTCGAAATGCCCTGCTCGTGAAACCAGCTGCGCAGACTCGGCGGCAGCGCCTCGGCCGCAACCAGCGCACGCTTCAGATTGCCGATGTCGGCGCCGAGCTCCTGCGCCTTCTCGACGATGATGCGCAGGAACGAAGGCGTGCCCGCGTAGGCGTCCGGGCGCAGCGAGCGGATCAGCTCGATCTGCTGCTCGGTATTGCCGATGCCGGCCGGAATCACTGCGCATCCGAGCTTGCGCGCGGCCCCGTCGACCATCCAGGCGCCGGGCGTCAGGTGATAGCCGAAGCAGTTCTGCACGACCTGCCCCTTTCGGATGCCGGCGGCGAACAGCGCGCGCGCGGTGCGCCACGGATCTTCGCCGGCACCTTCCGGATCGAAGATCGGGCCCGGCGACATGAACAGGCGGCCGAGCTGGCCGGGAGCCACCGTAGTGAAGCCACCGAAAGGCGGCTCCTGCAGCTGCAGCTCCTTCAGTTCGCCCTTGCGCAGCACCGGAAGTTGCGCCAGCGCCTTGCGTGAAACGATCTCATGCGGGTCGACCCCGGCCAGGCGACGGCGCCAGCCCTGCGATTCACGCAACGCGTGCTCGACCAGGACCGGCAGCCGCGCCATCAGCGCGCCCTCGCGCGCCTCGGCCGGCCGGGTCTCGAGTTCGTCGAAATACTCGCTCATCAAGCCTCCGGATCAGGAGCCTGCCGGCTCCTCGAGCCTACAGCCAGCGTTTGCGGCGCTTGTAGGACTTCAGGTTCTTGAACGACTTGCGCTCTTCGCCCCCGCCGCCGCCGAGGTAGAACTCCTTGACGTCTTCGTTGTTGATCAGCTCTGCCTGCGCGCCGTCGAGCACGATCTTTCCCGACTCCATGATGTAGCCGTAGCTCGCGGCATGCAGCGCCATGCGCGCGTTCTGCTCGACCAGCAGCATCGTGATGCCGAGTTCCTTGTTGAGCTGGCGGATGATTCCGAACACTTCCTTGACCAGCAGCGGCGACAACCCCATCGACGGCTCGTCGAGCAGGATCATCTTCGGGCGCGCCATCAGCGCGCGGCTGATCGCGAGCATCTGCTGCTCGCCGCCCGACAGGTAGCCGGCCAGCCCGGTGCGCTCGCGCAGCCTCGGGAAGAAATCGAAGACCATGTCGAGGTCGCGCTTGATGTTGTTGCTGTCGCGGCGAGTGAACGCACCGAGACGCAGGTTCTCGATGACGCTCATGTCCTCGATGATCCGGCGTCCCTCCATGACCTGGAAGATGCCGCGACGCACGATCTCCTCGGGCGCCATGTTGGCGATCTCCTCGCCCATGAAGCTGACGTTGCCGCGCGTGACCTCGCCGTCTTCGGTGCGCAGCAGCCCCGAGATCGCCTTGAGCGTCGTCGACTTGCCGGCGCCGTTGGGCCCGAGCAGCGCGACGATCTCGCCTTCGGGCACCGACAGGCTGACGCCTCGCAGCACGAGGATCACCTCGTCGTAGACGACCTCGATGTTGTTGACCGTCAGGACCGGCGCCTTCGTTGCGGCCTTCGGTTCCGCCACGACGGGTTCGGCTTGCTGAAACGCGGCTTCCGCCATCAGAACTGCTCCGCTGTGCTGCAAGTCACCCCTCCCCGGCGACGGGGAGGGGATGCGCTACCCGCTTACCAGCCGAGCCACTCGGCCTTGCGCGGGATTTCCGCCTCGCCGGCCTTGCTGATCGACTGTTCGCCGCCCTTCGAGTTGGCGCGATAGATGAACACCTTCGTCGTGCCGCGGTGGTCTTCCGCGGTCCAGGTCGACGGGATGCAGACGCCCTCGAGTTCGGCCGGCACGTGGTCCTTCATCTGCTCCATCGCGGCCTTGATGTTCGGGCCGGTGATGCCGCCGTCCATCTTGGACGCCGCGGCCATCGCGTCGCGCATGTAGAAGGCCGAGCAGATGCCGCGCATGTAGTGCACCGGCCGGTACTCGTTGCCGCTGGCATCGGAGATCTTCGAGATCTCGCGCACGGTCTTCATGCCGGGCGCATCGGACTTCCAGTCAGCGCCGCCGACCACGAACATCACGCCATCGGCCGCGTCGCCGGCGGTGCGCAGCGCGTTTTCGTCCATGCCCCAGACGTTGGCCAGAAACTGCGTGCTGACGCCGACCGTCTCGCAGGACTTCAGCAGCGAGATCGTCGAGCCGCCGGTATTGGCGAGAAACGCGTAGTGCGCGCCCGAGTCCTTCAGGCTCAGGCACTGAGCCTTGAAATCGCCGGGTTTCAGCGAATACTGGATCGGCGGCATCACCTGGAAGCCGAGTTCGGTCGCATAGGCGGCACAACCTTCCTTCGGCGCGTTCGGATACGGATGGTTGTCGCCCAGGTGCACGAACTTCGGCTTGTCGATGCCCTTCTTCTTTGCGTCTTCGGCCGCCCACTGCACGAGCGCTCGGCAGCCGTCGGAATACGACGGGCCATAGAAGAAGTTGTACGGCGCCGGCTTCGAGCCTTTCGGCCCCTTGCCGGCCGGGTCGGTCAGGTGCCCGGAGTACGACGCCGAAAAGTTCGGCACCTTGTCGGCAGCCTGGAAGCCGACCAGCGCTTCGGTATCGGCCGTGCCCCAGCCCTGGATCGCAACCGCCTTGTCGGTGCCGACCCACTTCTTGTAGAGCGAGATCGCACGCGGGGCGTTGTAGCTGTAGTCGACGGTCTCGAACTTCAGCTGCCGGCCCGCCACGCCGCCGCTCTTGTTGATGTAGGCGAGCGCGTCGGCCACGCCCTGGCCGTAGGGCTTGCCGACGTCGGAGGTCGGGCCCGTGTAGTCGACCAGGTGGCCGACGAAGACCGGATCGGCCGCGAAGGCGGTGCCCGCGCCGAAGGCCAGCGCCGCGGCAGCGGCGGCAAGTACCGTGGGTTTCATCTGCTGTCTCCTTTTGTGGTCGGTAAGCGGTAGCGAACGGGCTGCCCCGCAGCCCGGTGGTGCACTAATAGGAAAACGGATAGAGCTTCCAGTACGCCTTGATCATCTTCCAGCGATGGGCGAGGCCATCGGGCTCGAAGATCAGGAACAGCACGATCGCCAGGCCGATCGCGCCTTCCTTCAGGAACGCGATGCCGTCGGTCAGCGCCGGAAACACGTTGCCCGCCGTCTGCGAGAACGCCTGGACGACCTCAGGCAGCAGCACCATGAACGCCGTGCCCATCAGCGTGCCCATGACGCTGCCCAGCCCGCCGATGATGATCATGCCGAGGAACTGGATCGACAGCAGGATCGTGAACGACTCGGCCGACACGAAGCTCAGGTAGTGCCCGAACAACGCGCCACCCACGCCGGCGTAGAAGGCGGCCACGCCGAAGGACAGCACCCGGTACTTGGTCAGGTTGATGCCCATGATCTCGGCCGACAGGTAGTGGTCTCGCACCGCCACGAAGGCGCGGCCATCGCGGCTGCGCAGCAGGTTCGCACCGAGCAGGAACAGCACGACCATGTAGGCCAGCACCACGTAGAAATACTGGCGATCGCCGGTAATCGCGAAGCCGAAGATGCTGAACGATTGCGCGATCGTGCCCGAGGAGCCGCCGGTGAACCAGTCGGCACGCGCGAAGAAGTCTTCGAGGATGAATTGCGCGGCGAAGGTTGCGATCGCCAGGTACAGGCCCTTGATGCGCGCCGCCGGGATGCCGAACAACATGCCGACGACCGTGGTCATCAGTCCGGCCAGCGGGATCGCCCAGAACACCGGCACGCCGAAGTCGTTGTTCAGCCAGGCCGAAGCGAAGGCACCAAAGCCGAAGAAAGCCGCATGGCCAAGCGAGATCTGCCCGGTGAATCCGACCAGGATGTTCAGCCCGAGCGCCGCGATGCCGTAGTAACCGATCTGGATCAGGATGTTGAGTTGGTACGGGCTGAGCAACTCGACGCCGCCGATCTGCAGCGGCGCAATGCAAAGCAGCAGCACGGCGGCGATCGCGAAGCCGCGCGACATCGGCGTCGGGAAGATCGTCGTGTCCTTGCGGTACTCGGTCTTGAACTGGCCGCAGGGAATCAGCGCCGAAGCGGTGGATGCCATCGTCTAGATCCTCTCGATCTGCTTCGTGCCGAACAGCCCGTAGGGCTTGATCATCAGGATCAGGATCAACGCATAGAACGGCACCACCGTATACAGGTTGCCCCAGTTCAGGTACTGGCTGTCGACGAATTCGGCCACGTTTTCCAGCACCCCGATGATCAGTCCGCCGACGATCGCGCCGACGATCGAATCGAGACCGCCGAGGATCACGACCGGAAATACCTTGATCCCGAAGAAGGACAGCGCCGAGGACACGCCGTTGACCATGCCGACAACGACGCCGGCGAGCGCCGACACGACGGCCGAAATCGCCCAGGCCATCGCGAACACCGACTTCACCGAGATCCCCAGGCTCTGCGCGACCTGCTGGTTGAAGGCCGTCGCCCGCATCGCCAGGCCGAAGCGCGAGAACTTGAAGAACCAGGCGAAGCCGACCATGATCAGCAGCGAGATCGCCATCGACATGATGTACGGCGTCTGCACGTTCAGCCCGAGCACGTTCATCGCCTTCGTGCCGAACACCTCGGGGTAGGGCTGGGCGAAGACCCCGAACATCCACTTCATCATCGCCTGGAAGAACAGCGACAGGCCCACGGTGACCATGATCACCGAGATGATCGGCTCGCCGATCAGCGGCCGAAGCACGATGACCTGCAACGCGATCCCGAACACCGCCATGAAAACGAGCGTGAGCGGAAAACCCAGCCAGAACGGCACCTGCCAGGTGGTCAGCAGCCACCAGCAGGTCCAGGCGCCGATCAGCAGGAATTCACCCTGCGCGAAGTTCACGATCTGCGTGGACTTGTAGATCAGCACGAAGCACATCGCGACGACGCCGTACAGCGTGCCGATGATCAGCCCGTTGACGACCAGCTGGATCAGAAGATCCGTATTCATCTCTGCTCCCTACGCCGCTTCGGCGGTTTCGCGTCGTGCCGGCGACACTGCCGGGCGCGCGGCCAGCGTCGTCACTTCGAGGTCGGTGCGGATGCGCGAAGTGCTGCCGTCCTGGAAGGTGATCAGCGTGTCGATGTGCACGGTCGGCTGCTCGCCGTAGATCGCGTCGATGATGTCGGCGTATTTCTCGTTGATGACGCCGCGGCGCACCTTGCGCGTACGCGTGAGTTCGCCGTCGTCGGCGTCGAGCTCCTTGTACAGCAGCACGAGCTTGCGCACGCGCTGCGGCTCGGGCAGCGTGGCGTTGACCTTCTCGACCTCCTCGCGCAACAGTTCGCGCACCTGCGGCTGCGCCGACAGGTTCGTGTAGTTGGTGAACGCGATGCCGCGTTGCTCGGCCCACTTGGAGACGATCGAATAACGGATGCAGACGATCGCGGCGAGATAGGGCCGCTCGTGGCCGAGCACGACCGCCTCGCCCACGAAAGGCGAAAATTTCAGCTTGTTCTCGATGAACTGCGGCGAGAAGCGCGTGCCGGAGTCGGTTGTGGCGAGATCCTTGAGGCGGTCGATCACGACCAGGTGGCCGTTGTCCTTGATGTAGCCGGCGTCGCCGGTATGCATCCACCCGTCGCGCAGGTCGGCGCGCGTGTCCGCCTCGTTCTTGTAGAAACCGAGGAAGGTGCCGGCACTTCGCGCGACGATCTCGCCGATGCCGTTGACGTCGGGGTTCTCGATGCGCACCTGCGCGCTCTCGAAGGGCACACCGACCGTGTCGAAGTCCACGTCGTCGGCCCGGTGCATCGTGTAGACGCCGGCCAGCTCGGTCTGCCCGTAGATCTGGCGCAGCGGCACGCCCAGCGCCTGGAAGAAGCGGAAGGTGTCCGGACCCAGCGCGGCGCCGCCGGTGGCCGCCGACTTCAGGTAGGCAAAGCCGAGCCGGTCGCGCAGCGCACGGAACAGGATCAGGTCGGCCAGCTTCGAGCGGCGACCCTGATCGAGCGCCTTCAGCCCGAGCTTCATTCCCAGACCGAACATCTTCTGCTTGAACGGCGTGGCGTCCATCACGCGCGAACGCACGTCGGCGGCGATCTGTTCCCAGATGCGCGGCGCGAGCAGCAGGAAGGTCGGGCCGATCTCGCGCATGTCGGCCATCTGGGTTTCCGGCTCCTCGACGAAGTTCACGATGATCCGCGAGATCAAGGCCTGCGCCACGACGTAGACCTGCTCCATGATCCATGGCAAGGGCAGCAGCGACACGTAGTTGTCGGTCGGCAGCTTCGGGTCGACCTCGAGGTAGGCCAGGCAGTGCGCGAGGAACGGACCCGACTGCAGCATCGCCAGCTTCGGACGCGACACGGTGCCCGAGGTCGTGCACAGCACGCCGACGTCCTCGCCCTTGCCGAGCGCGACCTCGCGATCGAAGCGCCCCGGATCCTCGGCGTGCAGTCGCGTCGCGGCGGCTCTGAGGTCTTCCCAGCTGACCAGCCGCGGATCCTTGTACTTGCGCATGCCGCGCGGATCGAAATAGACGATCTTCTCGATCGTGCCGGTCGCGTCGGCGATCTCGAGCAGCTTGTCGACCTGCTCTTCGTCTTCGGCGAGCACCACGCGCACCTCGGCGTACTTGGCCAGGTAGGCGACCTCGTCGCCCATCGCATCGTGGTAGATCGCAAGCGTCATGCAGCCGACCGCATGCGCCGCGACTTCGCTCCAGACCATTTCCGGGCGGTTCTTGCCGATCAGCGCGACGACCTCGTCGCGACGCACGCCGAGGCTGCACAGCCCGAGCGCGATCTCGCGAACCCGGCCCAGGTAGTCGGACCAGGTGAATTCGTTCCAGATGCCGAATTCCTTCTCGCGCATCGCCACTTCGTTCGGCCAGTTGGCCGCGTTGTGCACGAGCAGCTTCGGAAAGGTGTCGTGACGGGCGACGTCAGCGTATTCGGGCTTCATCTTCAGGCCCCTTGCTGTTCGGCTTCGACCGGCTCGTCTTCGACGCCCAGGTAGGCGCGCTTGACGTGTTCGTTGTCCATGACTTCGCGCGGTGCGCCGGATGCGATCAGCCGCCCGAAGTCGAGCACCATGACCCGGTGCGAGATGTCCATGACCACGCCCATGTCGTGCTCGATCATGACCACCGTCATCCCCCATTCCTCGTTCAGGTCGACGATGTAGCGGGCCATGTCCTCCTTTTCCTCGAGGTTCATGCCGGCCATCGGCTCGTCGAGCAGGATCAGGTCGGGGTGCACGGCGACCGCGCGAGCCAGCTCGACGCGCTTGCGCAGGCCGTAGGACAAGGTGCCGGCGACCGCCTTGCGAATATGGCTGATCTCGAGGAAGTCGATGATGTCCTCGATGTGGCGGCGATGCTCGAGTTCCTCCTTCTGCGCGCCGCCGAACCAGTACAGCGCACCGCTGAGGAAGTTGTTCTTCATCAGGTGGTGCCGCCCGACCATGATGTTGTCGAGCACGCTCATGTGGCCGAACAGCGCGAGGTTCTGGAAGGTGCGCCCGAGGCCCAGCGTGGCCCGCTCGTTCGGGCTCAGCCGCGTGATGTCGCGGCCCTTGAACAGGACCTGGCCTGCGGTGGGCGAGTACCGGCCCGAGATGCAGTTGAGCATCGAGGTCTTGCCGGCGCCGTTGGGGCCGATGATCGAGAACAGCTCGCCCGGTTCGACCTGGAACGTGACTTCCGTCAGCGCACGCACGCCGCCGAACTGAAGGGAGATGTTTCGTGCCTCCAGGATGGGCGAGGATTCTGCCTGCAATGTCTCCTCCGTCTACCGCATTCGAATGCCGTCGCGAAGCTCGCTCGGTGTCCGGCTCGCGAGCCCCGGCGATTTATCGCATGATGACATGACGCCGGGGTCGCAGTGTAGGGCAGCCCGGCCAGTATAGTTGTCGCCAGTCCGACAATCGTGGAGATTTTCCGCATTGCCCTCGCTCGACGACCTGATCCGTCTGTCCTCCTGGGCGGTCGAGCTCGAACCCGAGCTGCTGGACCAGTTGCGGCAGGCGTGCGTCGAGCGCGCCGTCCCCGCCGGCGGCCAGGTCTGCTACAAGGGCGAGCCCGCCGACCACTGGATCGGCGTCATCGACGGGCTGGTCAAGGTCGGCACCGTCTCGGTCGAAGGCAAGGCGATCACCTTCATCGGCGTGGGCGCCGGCGGCTGGTTCGGCGAGGGCTCGATGCTCAAGGACGAGCCCAGGCGCTACGAAGCCGTGGCACTGCGCGACAGCCGCATCGCCTACATGCCGCGCGCCACCTTCCAGTGGCTGCTCGAAACCAGCATCCGCTTCAACCGCCATCTGCTGGTGCAACTCAACGAGCGGCTCGGCCAGCTGATAGGCACGCTCGAATCCGAACGACTGCTGGGGCCCGAGGGCCGCGTCGCCCGCTGCCTGTCGCAACTGTTCAACCCGCTGCTCTATCCGCGCCAGAGCCCCCGGCTGGAGATTTCGCAGGCGGAACTGGGTCTGCTGACCGGGCTGTCGCGACAGCGGGTCAACCAGGCGCTGCAGGAGCTGGAGCGTTACGGGCTGCTGAAGATCGAGTACGGGTCGGTGACGATCGAGTCGCTGGAGGGGCTGCGCGGCTTCGAGGGTTGACCCGGGACGGCGGCCCCCGGATCGCCGGAGGCTCAGTTGCCCCGGGTTTCCCGCGAAGTCGGCATGACCAGCGCCTCGCCGTCGATGACGACCTTGCCGTCGACCATGCAGACCGTGGTCAGCGTCACACGCCGCTTCTCCGGCACCAGTTCCTTGACCGTGACGCTCGCGTGCACGGTGTCGCCCGGCCGGACCGGCGCCTTGAAGCGCAAGGTCTGCCCCAGGTAGACGGTGCCGGGTCCCGGCAGCCGGCCCGCGATCGCCGCCGAAATCACGCTGGCCGTGAGCATGCCGTGCGCGATGCGGCCCTTGAAGGGCGTGGTCTGCGCGAACTCTTCGTTGATGTGCACGGCGTTGTTGTCGCCCGAGGCGCCGGCGAACAGCACGATGTCGGCTTCGGTGATCGTCTTCGCGAAGATCGCCGTCATGCCGGGCTGCAGGTCTTCGAAGTCGTAGCCGTTAAGTTCGTTCATGCGTGCCCCCTTGGTGTCCGGTGCTGCCGAGATCATCGCACAGCCGTCGCCGGAGTTCGGACCAGCGCGATACGCAACTCGCCGAAACCCGCCGGATGCCGCTGGGCCGGATAAGGCGGCGGCGGCCACTGCCAGGGCCCGGATGGAAACAGCGCGCGCACCGCGTTGACGTCGCAGTGGTACGGCGGACCCTCGATCCGCCCTTCGCGACGTCCGTCGCGTTCGACCTGGATCGCGAGCAGGATCAAGCGGCCGCCCGGTTCCATCCAGTCGGCCAGGCGCTGCGCGTAGTCGACCCAGCGGTCCGGGTGCAATGCGCACAGGCAGGCCTGGTCCCAGATGGCGTCGAAACGTGCCGGCGGCTGCCAGTCGAGCAGGTCTGCCTCGGCGATCTGCGCCTGCAGCCCGGCCTGGTCCAGCCGCGCGCGGGTCAGGCCCACGGCGGCCGGCGCGTAATCGACGCCGGTCACCTTGCAACCGGCGGCCGCCAGCGCCGCCACCTCATGGCCGGCGCCGCATCCGGGGACCAGCACGCGGGCGCCGCGCGGCAGCAGTCCGTCGGCCTGCGCCTGCGCCAGCGCCGGATTGACCTCACCGCGATCCCATGGGGTGCGCTGCGACTCGAAGCGTTCCTGCCAGAAATCGAGATCCGGCCCCGCGGCAGAAGATTTGCCGGCAGACGCTGTCAATGGCTTGCGACCCTCTCCGGATTCGTTCATTTGGCCTCCGTCGTCCATTCGAGCACGAGTTCACGATGCCGGCCATGATGTCGACAGCCGAGAAGGCGTGAGTCGACAACGCGTGACCCGACAGCGAAAGCAGTCGGCTGCGCTATCGCCCGCCACGTCGCAGACTGCGCACGATCGACCGCGACATGCCGAGAAAAACGATCGCCCATGCCGCCATTGCGATCCAGAAGAATGCGTGCGACAGCGCCGACAGGAACCCGAGTTCCATGACGCGATCCAGCTGCCCGGTGCAGGCGGAATACATGCCGAGCGGAAACACCACGCCCCAGTAAAGCGGATCGTAGCGAAACGGATGGCGCTCGAAGACGTAGCGCCAGCATCCGAGCAGCAGCAGCATCGGAATCCACCAGGTGCCGGTTGCCCAGTAAAGGACCGTGAAGCCTTTCAGGAAGGGCAGCAGCGCTGTCAGCAAAGGGGCATCGGGCGCGTTCAGGATCAACAGGCAGCCCGCCAGCGTGGAGATCGCCATCGCCCCCATGTTGATCCAATACGGCGGCGCCAGATCGCCCGGAGACATGCGAAAGAACGCGTAGCGATAGAAGATCAGCGACATCATCCAGATATAGAGCATGCCGCCCCACAGCCACATCGACAGCGCCAGCAGATTCAGCTCGAGCCGGAAGGGCTGGCCGATACGGGCGGCAATCAACGAACTGGAGACAGACACCGCCTGCGTCGCGACCACCGCCAGCAGCCAGCTTCCGGTGATGCCCCTGTCGAGCGTGGGCTTCTCGCGCCGTATCGTGAACGCAGTGAAAATCGCGTAGGTCAGGCAGAGCCACAGGACAACGGTCAGCATCCACAGTGCCGTTCCCGCAACGAAGTTCTCGCGCAGGACGAGGAACTCGCTCGCCAGGATGCCGGTGCCGGCCACTGCCGTGAAATATCCCGGTCCGGTCAGATGAGCGACCATGTCGCCGAAGAAGCGTTGCGGATAGCGCCAGGCCCGCAGGCCATAGAGCACCCAAAGCACCGCATATTGGACGACGTTGAGATGGAAAAGCGCAAGCGCGACGCTCCTGTGCCCGAGCATGTGAGCCGAGAGCGACACGATGCCGGTCGCCATGACCAGTCCGAAATAGGCCGGCGACAGATCGGCGATGCCCGTCCCGGGCGCGGCAGAAATCAGCTCGCTTTCGACCGTGACCGCTTCTTTCACCACGACATGTGCCGGAAAAATTCGGGAATCGAGCTCCGGTCGTGCATGCCGTCGTACATCTTGCGACCATCGCTCACACGCGAAGCGAAGTCCGAAAGCCTCGCGCCGCGTAGTAGGACTGCGCCCCGTTGTGATACACGAACACCCGGCCATAGCGGCGGTCGCAGAACAGCGCGCCACCGCGCGAGCGGACGTCCTCCGGCGTCCGGACCCAGCTCGAGGACTTCGTATCGAACTCGCCGAGCTCCTGAAGGGCCCGGTACTGTTCTTCCGTCAACAGCTCGACGCCCAGATCGGCAGCCATCTCGACGGCACTGGCCTCGGGCCGGTGCTCCTTGCGCGACTCCCGCGCATCCTTGTCGTAGCAGACGCTTCGGCGGCCAGTCGGGCTCTCCGCGGAGCAATCGCAGAACGTGAAAGCTCCGCTCTGCTTGTCCCGGCCGACCACGTCCGGCTCGCCGCCGCTGTCCTCCATCGCCCGAAGCGATTGCAGTGCCCGTGGCTTGTCTTTCAAACGAGCCTCGACGTCGGCCCAGGCAATGCCCTTGTGGCGGGGCATGTTCCGCTCGTAGCGCTGCTCCAGCGTCCGAAGCAGTTCCTGTCGTTGCTGCGCTTTCATGTCTCGCACTTTAACGCCGTTACCCTGCAATCGCTTGCCAGCTCAGACAAGCACGCGACACCCGCTTCCACGCCGACAGGACTCGCACGATCATGGAACTGGCCCACTGGTACTTCGACGTCGTCTCACCGTTCTCTTACCTGCACTACCACGGGCTCCGGCCCTTGCGCGAACGAGTGCGGATCGAGCCGGTGCCGGTCCTCTTCGCCGGCATGCTGAAACACTGGGGCACGAAAGGGCCCGCCGAAGTACTTGACCTCCGGCGACGCCACCATCGCCGCGCCATCGGAAACCCCGAGTCGCTTGGCGAGCGCCGCGAATTCATGTTCCGGGTCGCGACCTTCGCCGAAGACGAAGTCGAACGCCGAGGCCACCGCGTCGTCGCTGGCGCCCAGCGCGATGAGCAGCCGCTGGGCGGCGAGCGGGTTGAACGGATGGCGCGGCGGCATGCGGAACGGCAGCCCCTGTCGGCTCGCGGCCCACACGCAGTACTGGTACGTGTGCAGCCGCTTCGGGAGTAACAGCTCGCAGCGAACACGCAGCGCGCCATCGATCAGGGCGTTTTCGGCGTCCCTACGCTGGTGTTTCGCGAAAGACTGTTCTGGGGAAGCGATACCGTCGATTGGGCGCTCGAGTTCCTGGATGATCCGGATCTCTTCCGGCGGCCCGGATACGAAGCGGCGGCCGAGGTCGAGTTCGGGGTGGCGCGGCGCTGAGCGGAGCGACCTGTGCGCGGCGGAGCCGATCGACGGCGACCCGCTCAGCGCCCACCACGCAGGACCATCGCGAGCTGGCGCGACTGAGCAACGAGATTTCCAGCGCTGTCCCAGAGTGCGCCGTTCTCGACGAGGCGGCCGTCGCTGAGGTCGGAGGTCTCGAAGCAGCCGAGGATCCAGCCCGGAACCGGCCGCCGGCGCACGTGCACGGTCAGCTCGAGCGTCGGCACCCAGCCGACCATGCCGAGCAGTCCGAAGACGGCGGGCGGAAACGCGTCGGCGAGCAGCAGGCAGGCCAGCGTGTCGGGTGGGCGCCCGTCTTGGAACCGGACCCAGCCCGAGACGCGGGCCCTGCCGGCCGCGCCGGCACGCACTTCATCCGGATGCAGGCGGATGTCGATGCGATCGAGAATCGGCAGTTGCACGCCCTGCTCGTCGGCCGAGCGGACCACGCACTGCTCGGGCGCGGGCATGGCCGGCGCGGCGATCGTCAATTCGGGCGGAGCCTCGGAGCCGAGCACGCCGAACGCCGCCAGCACCTCCAGGCGGGGCGCGTCGTCCTGCACCAAGGTGGCGCGCAAGGTGCTTTTCGAGCGTCCGCCGTGCACGAGTTGCACGTCGACCCGGCACGGCTTCTCGGGCAGGCCGGGACGCAGGTAGTGCACGGTCACGCTCAGCGGATCGGGATGCTGCGGCACCAGCTGCTTCATCGCCGCGCCCGCGATCGCGAGCAGATAGCCTCCATTGGGATTTGTGCCGATATTCCATCCCGGAGAAACATGACCCGCGAAGGAGGCGGCGTCAGAAGCGAGGCGTTGCAGCCGGGTTTCGTCGTCGAATGTGCTCATCGCCCGTATTCTCCGGGCTGCGACGATCGAAGCAAATGCATATCGAGGTCAACAAGCAAACGACCCGCGAACTTGCAGCGCGCCCGCTTCGCGCAGCATCACAGCGACCGCAGGTAATGCGCCAGATCGGATAGCTGCTGTTCGCTCAGCCCGAGCGATCGCCTCGTGTCGTAGATGCGCACGACATCGTCGAGCGTGGCCGCGGAGCCGTTGTGGAAGTACGGAGCGTGTTGCCAAAGTCCTTTCAGCGGCGCGGTGCGATACAGCCCGGTGGCCGAACGCGACGCGTAACTCGGCGACTCGGGTTCCGCCATCGAGTCGGCGGGCGGATGCAGCGTCGAGTTGGCGTCGGTGAACAGGGTTCCGCTATGGCAACTCGCGCACTGGCCCGCGCCATCGAAGACGAGCTTGCCGCGCGCCGCGGCCGCAGCATCGAAACTGCCAGCCGGTGCGGGCGGCGCTGCCAGCGACAGCTGATAGGCCTGCAGCGCCGGCAGCTTGCCGGAGACGAGATCCTGCGTGCCGTTCGTCACGCTCAGGTTCAGGCGCGGATCGGAGAACGATCCCTGGCCGCCCATCTGCACGACCGCGACATAACGGTTCCAGTAGGCGGGCTCGTTGCCGTCGCCGGTGAAGGTCACGCTGTGGATGCCTTCGAGGCCGTAGGCCGGCGGGATGACGACCGGATTGCTGATGCCGTCGACGTTGAAGCGGGGATCGTATTTTCCCTTGCCCCATGCATTGAGGATCGTCTTCGTCTGCGCATCGATCGCCGGCGACAACGCGATGATCGCGCCCGGATCCAGGTCGCGATTGGCCCAGCCGTCGAGTCGCTTGCCGATGCCCGGCGCGAAGGAGTCGTCGACCGTGGAATGGCAGAGCGCGCAAGTAACGCCGACACTGACCAGCCGGTCCACGCCGCCGACCGTCTCGACGGTCCCTTCGAGCCCGACGACCGCATCGAGCTTCAGCAGCGCCACGGTTGTCGCAGGGCTCGTCAGATCGACTGAACCGTTCTGGATACCGTCGATCACCGTCCGCGGCAGCGCATCGGCATCTACCTTCAGCCCCACGGAGAGCGCGGTGACCGGATCGACCGCGGCACTGATGACTTCGTGCATTCTCAACGTGTCGGTCCAGCGCGCCTCGTCGCCGAAGGTGTCGAATCGGAAGGTTTGCTTGCCCTGCTCGACGAGCGCGGCCTGTGCGACCAACGGGTCGTCCGAAGAGCCGCCGCATCCCGCCACCGCGCTCAATGCACCGGCCGCCGAAGCGGCGACAAGCCATGTCGGGAAGCTGCGGGTGCGCGTGGCCCGGCCGGTCCCGGCGGGATCGTTCGCGTACATTCGGTCTCGCATCATCGTCTCCTCGATCGAACGAACGCATGCTTGCCACCGTCGAAGGCAGCGAGCAGGTTCGGGTACCGGGTCGGGTCTGGGTACTTCGGCTAGTAGCCGAAGAAGTCTTCGCTGCGGACGTCGTCGCCGTCGATACCGGCGTCGCTCAACGAATCGCAAATGGATTCGACCAGGCCGGGCGGCCCGGCGACGTAGTAGACGGGAGCAGGCAGGCCGGCGACTACGTCGCCGATCAGTCGCGCATCGATCGGGCCGGTCCGTCCCTCCCAGGGAACGCGAATGTCGCCTGCTTGCGTCATCGTGGCGACCAGTCGAAAGGCCTCGCTTCGCCGATCGAGCTCCTGCAACTCATCGAGGAAAGCGGCATCTTCGGGGCGCCGGTTCGAATACAGCAGCAGCAGCCGCTGCGGCCAGCGCTCGTGTGCCGCCTGCCGGAGCATGCTGATGAACGGCGTGATCCCGATTCCACCCGCAATCAGAACCGCAGGTCGCCCGCGGTCCCGATGGAGCGTCAGGGATCCGAACGGTCCTTCGAGCGCCAGCGGCGAACCGATCGGCAAACCCTTCAGCGTCCGCTTGAACACACTGTCGCGCATGCGGGTGGCGACGACCAGTTCGGTCTCGAACGGTGCGCTCACGATCGAAAACGTGTGGCGGGCGTCCTGCGACTCGGCAGGCGTCGCACCGGGCAATACCAGATCGATCGCCTGGCCGGGCTCGAACGCGAAACCGGCCGGCTTCCGGAGATGAAAAGCCAGGGTACGCGTGGCGACTTCTTCGCGCCCCTGGAGTCTCGATTCGTAGATGCTCATGCCGCTGCCCCTGTCCGTGTCTCATGCACTTTGATGCGGGGCGCGGGCGTTTGGTTCCCGCTCGGCCGACTTATCGTCGGATGCGCCGGCGGGCGCCGAACAGTCCGACTCCGGCCAGCAGCAAGGCGAGGGTCGCCGGTACCGGAAGCACTCCGTTCTGCTCGCCGATCGCCTGGATGTTGTCGACGCCGAGCAAGCCCGCGACGGGCTCACCCGGGAAGTCGGCTGCCGTGCCGTGGAAGAGCCGAAGCACCGTGGTACCGGCAAGCAAGGTCGGGATGTCGCCGGCGAGCAGGACAAGATCGGCCTCGGTGACCGGGAACAGCACGCGCATCCAGTCCCCGCCCGCGGGCAGATTCGCCGTGAAAGAGGTCACCGCCTCGTTGGCGGGCGGATCCGGAATCGGATCCTCGAAATAAAGCCGCAAGCTGAGGTCCGTCGTGCCGAAGTTCCGGAGATCCATCTGGATGCCGGTGACGCCGGCCGCAAGGTAATCGCCGGCCCATTGCGACGCGTTCATGCCGACCAGCCGCCCGCCCGCGCCCTGGGATCCCGTCGAGCTGAGCTGCAGGTACGAGTCGTCTGCCCCGCCTGGCCCACCGCCCTGAATGACCGTCGGCGGAACCGGTGGCGTGCCGCCCAGCGGCCCTCCTCCGGCGAACCATCCACCGGTCGTGCCATCGCTGAACGTATCGAGCTGCCCGATGACGACGGCGCCAGCCGGCACGGTCAGACCGCCCAAGGCGGCAGCAAGAACCCCAACGGCAATCGGTCGCATGATCGCTCCAGTGCTGATCCTGGTGGCCTCCATGGTGCGCTCGCAGCGCGTCGCTGTCACGCTCGGCAACCGAGCACGGAACGCCTCACTGCCGGGCTCGGACGGAGCCGCTCGAACACTGCGCATGCCTGTCGCCAGGCATGCGCCTTGCGTTCCGGCGAGTTCGCGCAACGACCGACCAATCTCGAGGAACCAACAGATGGACGCCGAAACGCTCGACTGCGCAATCGTGGGTGCCGGACCCGGCGGTCTGACGGCGGCGATCTACCTTGCCCGTTACCGGCGAACCGGCGTTGCCATCGATGCGGGAAACAGCCGCGCCCGATGGATCCCGAAGAGTCACAACTGCCCTGGCTTCCCGTCCGGTATCGGCGGGAGCGAATTCCTGGCACGGCTTGCGGAGCAGGCTCGCGTAGCCGGCGCACGGGTCGAGACCGGGGAGGTGCGGGCCGTGCGGCGGCGCTCGGACGCAGACGAGTTCGAGGTCGAATGGATGAAGGGGCGCATTCGCGCCCGAAAACTGATCCTGGCGACCGGCTGCGAGGACGTCCTGCCTTCCGTCGACGGTCTCGATCAGGCGGTGGACTGTGGCGCAATCCGCTTCTGCCCGGTCTGCGACGCCTACGAGACGATCGACCGGGATATCGCGGTCTACGGCCCGTTCGAAGGCGCGGCGAGCCACGCACTGTTCATGCGAACCTATTCGCCCAAGGTCACCGTGGTGCCTGCGACGGACGACCCGCCGGATCCCGGGACGATCCGGGACCTGCGCGAAGCAGGCATCGCGATCGCCGCAGCTCCGCAAGGCCTGCGCTTCGACGGCATGCGCTGCGCCTTCGAAATCTCGGGCGGCTTGCGAGAATTCGACGTGCTCTACCCGATGCTCGGCAGTCGCCAACGTTCCGAACTCGCCCGCGCGTTCGGCGCGAAATGCGACGACGACGGCGCGATTTTCGTCGACGACCATCAGATGACGAGTGTCGAGGGCCTCTATGCGATCGGCGACGTCGTCAGCGCGCTGAATCAGATCTCGGTGGCCACCGGACACGCCGCGGTCGCTGCGACCGCGGTGCACAATGCGCTGCCGAAGCGCCTCGCTTAGGGCTCGCTTAGGGCGAGTCACACTACGATCGACTCCGCGCCGCGCGCTCCTCAGCCGCTTCGGCCTTCCGCTTCGCGTCGGTAAGCGTTCGACCGCTCGGTCGCGGTCAGCACATAGGGCGTGCGCAGCGGCGCATGTGTACCCGGCTCGAAGAACGGCGATTGCTCGTAACTGCCCGACAGGCGGGCGACGAGGAGACTCGCGCCCAGCCGGCCCAGGGCCAGCACACTCGAACCGAATCCCACTGACGCCGCCGGACCCATCGCCGACTTCGGGTTCACGGCCAGTCGCAAGGGACCGAAGCTGGCTTCCCGGGCCAAGGCGTCTCCCAGGCAAGCGTGCACCAGGCCGACGTAGGCGATCTTGTAGTTCCTCGGTGTGTTGCCGATCGGCGTGCTGCAGCAACGCGCGTACCAGCGCAACAAACCCCGGGGACTCAGCGACAGGCAGGCCAGCGACTCCAGGCTAGAAGTAAAACGGAGCTGCCGAGGTGCGATCGCGACAACCTCCGTGCCGCCAGAGCCGTCGAGGACGGCGCCGCCGAGAAACCGGGCATAGGCCTGGCAGTCGCTGCAATAACAGACCGCGCGCGTGGCAGCGGGCGAGATCTGCACGAGACCCTGCAAGGTCCCGCATCGGCAGCGAAGAGGGTGATGCTTCATAGGGCGCCGCGACCGCCGCACCAGACACCTTGTCGGAGCGATTTGCGTAGAGTAGCGCTTGCCGCGCCGACCGATGGAGTTTCGCCCTGTTGCGCACAGTTGCCGTCACCCGCTACGTCACGCCTCTGCGCGAAGGCGGGTCGCTGCCGGCCGTCGTCGAAGCCGACGATGACGGCATGTACGTGCTCAAGTTCCGGGGCGCGGGCCAGGGCGCCCGTGCGCTGATCGCCGAACTCGTGGCGGGAGAACTCGCGCGTGTGCTCGGCCTGCCGGTTCCGGAGATCGTGTTCGCGGAACTCGACGCGGATCTCGCGCGCACCGAGCCCGACCCCGAGATCCAGGACCTGATCCGTGCGAGCGAAGGTTTGAACCTTGCGCTCGACTATCTGCCCGGAGCCATCAATTACGACCCGATCGCCGATCGACTGTCGGGGGGCTTCGCATCGCGCGTGGTCTGGTTCGATGCCTTCGTTAGCAACCTGGATCGCACGGCGCGAAACACGAACCTGATGATCTGGCACGGCAGTCCGTGGTTGATCGATCATGGTGCGGCGCTGTATTTCCACCACTCATGGAACGGCTCGACCGACAACGCCGCGCAGCCCTTCTCGCTGATCCGCGACCACGTGCTGTTGCCGCAGGCCGGCGCGATTCGTGAAGTCGACGCGGAGATGGCGGCCCGCCTCTCACCGTCTGTCATCGAGGAAGTTCTTGCACTGGTGCCCGATAACTGGCTCGAGGCCGACAGCGGCCACAGCGACCCGCAAAGGCAGCGGCGCGCCTACGCCGACTATCTGTCGAAGCGGCTCGAACTGCGCGACAGCTTCATCGAGGAGGCCATCCGTGCGCGCGGCTGAGACCTACGATTACGCGGTCGTGCGCGTGGTTCCCCGCGTCGAGCGCGAAGAGTTCATCAACGTGGGCGTCGTGCTGTCGTGTCCCGCCTTCCGGTTCCTCGAAGCCCGCATTGAACTCGACGAGGCCCGCCTGCTCGCACTCGACCCCGGCGTCGATGTCGAACTGATCCGGCGGCACCTGGCGAGCTTTCCTGCCATCTGCGCGGGCACGCCGGACTCGGACCCGATCGGACAGTTGCCGCAGCGGGCGCGTTTTCACTGGTTGACGGCGCGTCGAAGCTCGATCATCCAGACCTCGCCTGTTCACACGGGTCGGTGCACCGACCCTTCGGCGACGATCGAACGCCTGATGGCGCGGATGGTGCGGCCGGTGCCCCGACGGCCGGCGCCCCGGCGGCCCGTGCCGCGACAGGCGACGCCGCCCGCTCGTGGGCAGTGAGCTTTCGCAGCAAGCGAACTCACCTGCGCTCCCACGACTCGACCTCACCGGCGCAGACACTGAACAGCGGATGCGCGTCCGGAACTCCTGACGGTCGCCACTTCTCGTACAGAACGGGACTTCGAACGCTGAGCTTGGCCATCAAGTGAGCCCATTCGTATTCCATCTGGCCCGCGGTCACCGGCATGATGACCCGCGTTCGGACCGGCTCGATCCGGCTCTCGTCGAAAGCGTAGCCGCGTGCCCCGGCCTCCGCCTGCACGACTTCCAGGTACGACGCGATCGCCGCGAGCGGTGTCGGGTGTCGCGTGAAACGCTCGAGCTGCGGATGATTGCGGTAGCCGCGCGTTGCGCCGCGCAACACCGCCTGCGCGAGCAGGCCCTCCCGCCAGAGGGCGACGAGTCCCTTCGGATCGAGGTATCTCGGATGCAGCGACCAGAGCCGCATCTGTCTATCGGACCGATCGGCTCAACGGCGGCTGCCCCATCGCGTTCCGACCACGAGGCCGACCGCGAGCGCGGCGAACGCAAGCGCGGTTCCGGCCGGCGACAAACGACGTTCGAAGCCAGGCGTCAGCCGCTGCGGAACCAGCCCGAGGTCGATCGTGGCGATCGTCCCGCTGGCCAGCGCTGCCTTGCCGATGGTCGTCCCGAGCGAGTCGCCTCCGCGATCGCCCAGCAGCTTTTCGTAGAGGACGCCCCAGAACAAGCCCGAAGCCAGGTGCAGCGCGAGGCCGCTCAGCGTATGGCGGGCGTCGACCTGATCCTGGCGGAACGCGCGCCGGCCCCAGACGATATGGCTGACCGCATTGACCGGTGCGACGGCGCTTTCCTGTTCGCGCCGGCCCAACAACGCGAGCGCTGCGAGCGAGCTGACGCCGGCGGCAGTGCCGGTGCGCAAGCCGTCGTGGATCGCGGCTGACCAGGTTTTCATGGGCTCGATCTCCGGTTAGGTTGGTGGATGCTGGAACGGGCGCGAGGCCAACTGCGGCGTGCGCTGACCTCGCGCAGTGTGGTGGGTTCATGCTCCCCGGCGATTTCATCGCCAGCACCATTCGCCGCCGTTGCGGACTCGCGGCCGGTCGAGGCGCCGATCGCGCCCGAAGATATTGCCTCCTCGTCGGACGACCATTCAGGCGGCGGCGAGACGCCCAGCCGTTCGGCCAGCGAAGCGGCGTCGACCGGTGCGCGTACCTTCACGTCGTTGTCGAAATAGACGTAGACATCCCGCTTTTCCAGACGCGACGGCACCGGCGGCATCACTCGCTCAGCGTCATCGGGCTCGCTGCCGTCGGCCCATGCGCCGACCCGCGCGGCCCAGCGATCGAGCGAAGCCTCGTCGTAGCCGCTCACATAGAGCTCCTGGGAACCGTGCAACCGGCAGTAGACGAAGTCCGCGGTGAGGTCCATCAGGCGCGGCCAGTCGACCGTATCGGCACAGACGAGCGCGACGCCGTGGCGGCGCAGCATCTCGATGAATTCGGGCGAACGGAAACTGTCGTGGCGAATCTCGACCGCATGCCGTATCGGCCGGTGTTTGTCCAGCTTCAGCGCTTCGCCGCCGGCCACTCGCGCATCGTGTCGCCGCGCCAGCGCGCAGGCCTGCTCGGTATCCTTCGGCAGCATTGAGAGGAAAGGCTCGAAGCGCTCGGCGTCGAAGCGCATCCATGGCGGGAATTGCCAGAGCATCGGCCCGAGCTTGGCCCCGAGCCTGAGCACGCCCGAAGCCAGGAAATTCGCCAGCGGCGTTTCGATGTCTCGAAGGCGGCGCAGATGCGTGACGTAACGGGGCCCCTTGATCGCGAAGACGAAACCGTCGGGCGTTTCCTCATGCCAGCGCAGGAAGCTCTCCGGCTGCTGCAAGCGATAGAAGGTGCCGTTGATCTCGATCGAGCGGAATCGGCGCGAAGCCCATTCGAGTTCCCTGCGCTGCGGAAGCTCCGCCGGATAGAAGGCGCCGCGCCAGGGCGCATAGGTCCATCCTGAAATGCCGATGCGGATCAGCCCGTGCCCGGGCTTGCTGCGCGCCATGTGGTGCCCCGCGAAGATTGCCTGAGCTTTCGCAATCGGCGCGCCCGTACCGGACTGCCCATCCGAGGCGACGCATGCTCTCGTCAGTCGGCTTTGGCGCGAGGAGCGTCGTCGATCAGGCGCCGACCGAGGCTGGTCACTTCGTCTTCGACATAACCGAGTCTGCGGAAGAAGGCGAGCACTTGCGCATTCGACGAGCGAACCTGCAGGTTCAGTTTCGGACAGCCTCGCTCGGTCAATCGCCGCTCGACTTCGCCCATCAGTTGACGCCCGAAAGAGCGCCGCCGATGTTCGGGCGCGACGGCGAAGTAATAAACCCAGCCGCGGTGCCCGTCGAAACCGGCCATGGCGCTCGCAATGATCTCGTCGCCGAGCAATCCGACGAGAAACAAGTCGGGCTGCTCGTCGAGCTTGCGGGCAATGTCTTCTTTCGGATCGTTCCATGGTCGCGTCAGCCCGCAACGCTCCCAGAGCCGGACGACAGCATCTTCGTCGGGCGGTTCGAATGTTCGGATTTTCATTGACGACGCGGCTCTCAGGAGTCTTCTTTGCAGAAGAGGCTGTAGAGCAGACGCTCGGCTTCGCGCAGGCCCTCCTCGGTAAATACGACACTCTTCGCTTTCCCGACCGGGTCGGAGATCAGACCCTTCTCGTGCAGCCGCCCCATCGCGTCCCAGTCGAAGGACTTCCATGCCCGGTCGCCCTCATGCAGGCCCAGACGGAGCAGTGCCAGAACGGCTTCGTCGATTCGGTCCGTATCGAGCTGCATCGGTTCTTCCTCCTGGGCTGCGACAGTGCCATTGTGGCTCTGGGGATGGATCCCTCGCTCTTCGAGCGCCTTGATCACACCGCACTCGAAAGCGCCCAACGCGCCGCCGCCCTGGAGTACGAGCACGGTCTGCGACGGGATTTCGGTCAGAACGAAACCGGGGCGCCCGAGTTGCAACTCGAAGTGCGCGATGTTGGTCCGATTCCGGATCAAGGCCTGGATCGCGACGGTCTCCCGAGGCGAGCGGCCCATCGTGAAGACGGCCCGCGGCACCGAATCCTTCAGGCACCAGGCGCGGCTCGCTTGCGCCGTCGAGGTCCATCAAGGCGCCCGACCGCGCGGGCCGGTGATACGGCAGACGATCCTCGGCGCCGACGATGACGATCGAGCCTTCGGCGCCTTCGAGGCGTAGCGTCTCGGCAGCGACCGCACTGGCGAGGCCACCTCCAAGCAGGAGAAAGTCCACCGGGAAACCGCCGCGATCTCGTATGGCCGACTTCACGCGCGATCCGGACTCCCTGGAGGCTGGCTGGTGCCGCTTCGTGGTGTTCACGCCGGTTCAAATGCCATCGGGCGCGTCATCCCGACGGCGCGTGAAGCCGATGACGCACTCGGCATATGCAGCCGGTTGGGTCACGTGCGGAACATGCCCGGCGCCCACCAGTGTCATGACCTCGACCCGCGGCAGCGCCTCGCCCAGCCTGGCAACCACCGGCGCGAAGATCGGTGGGCTCTGGTCGCCCAGGGTCAGCAGCGCCGGTCGGCTGAATCCCTGCAGGCGGTCGAGGTCGATGACGAGCTGCTCGGGATCGTTCGCTTCGTCGAGGAACGTCGGTGCGTTCTCGATGAGCGTGCGCTGGATATCGGCAGGCAACTGGGCCCACATGCCCGGGCCGATAGCGACGGTCTCGACGAACTGCTCTGCGGCGCCGGCATGATCGCCGGCGGCGATCCGTTCGACCACGGCGTCGATTCGGGGTCCGATCTCGTCGAGCATCGGCGCAAGCTCAGGGTCGCCGGCGAGCAGCGAGAACAAGGGCGGCTCGTGTCCGATCAGCCCACGAACGAGGTCTGGACGCTCGCCGGCCAGACGCAGCGCGATCGACGCACCGAAGGAGTTCCCGAGTACCCACGCAGGCCCGACGCCGAGGTGCTCGATCAGTCCGGCCGCATCGGCGACGTCGTCGCGCACGCTACCCTGGCCGGCCACCCGCTCGCTCGCGCTGTGCCCGCGCCGGTCGTACCGGAGGATCCGGAACGAATTGGCCAGGAAAGGAACGACGAGATCCCAGTCGTGATGCGAGTCCCACGATCCGTGAACCAGCACGAGCGGAATGTCCCCCGTTCCCTCGAGCTCGTAGAAGAGCCGGACGCCATTGACCGTTGCGGTAGCCACGTCTCTCTCCAGAGAATTCATATGGAAGCTTACGCCCCGACGAGCCCGGACTATCTCCCACCCGACACATCCAGCAGAGCAGCGGTGGTGTAGGACGCTTCCTCCGATAGCAGCCAGAGAATGGCACGTGCCACTTCCTCTGCCTGCCCCCCTCGCTGCATGGGTACGGCAGCTTTCACCCGTTCCACTCGCTCGGGCTCACCGCCACTGGCATGGATCTCGGTGTAGATCACGCCCGGGCGCACTGCGTTGACCCGAATACCCTCGGCGGCCACTTCTTTGGCAAGGCCGATGGTGAAGCTGTCAAGCGCCCCCTTGGCGGCGGCGTAGTCGACGTATTCGTTGGGGGAACCGAGCCGAGCGGCGGCCGAGGGAACGTTCACGATGGCGCCGCCTTGCCCGCCGTGGCGGGTGGACATCCGCCGAATCGCCTCTCGTGAACACAGAAAGCTACCGATGACGTTCGTGGCCAGGACGCGACCGAGACGCCCGGCATCCATATGCTCGACGCGCATCTGCCGCTCGAGGATTCCTGCGTTGTTGACGAGGGCCGTGATGGGCCCGAGTGCGCGATCGACCTCGGCGAAGAGCCGCTCAACATCGGACTCGGAGCCGACATCACCAGCGACGGCCACCGCGTCGCCGCCGGCGCCGGTGATCTCCTGGACCAGAGCCCGAGCGGCCGCTTCGTTTTGTCGGTAATTGATGCACACCGCATAGCCACGTGCGGCGCCCGTCCAGCACCTCGGCCTGTTGCGCGCTGATCGACGACACGCCGGTGACCGGTGCGCTGCCATTGAGTCGAACGCGGTGGTGCTGGATGCGACGCAGCGTCTCGAGCGCCCGTTCCGGCGACAGCGCACTGTCGGCCGCCTTCAGCCGCCAGCGCATCACGCGGTGTAGGATCAGCGCCATGAAGCAGATCGACGCGTGTGCGCGAATCCGCTCGGGCAGCCGGTGGTACACCGGCCCGATCTCGAGTTCGGACTTCAGCACCCGGAAGCCACGCTCGATGTCGGCCAGCGACTTGTAGCGCTCAACCACCTGCCCGGCATTCAGATCGGCGGCATTGGTC
>CALLYQ010000251.1 GCA_937858875.1 uncultured Lautropia sp.
CGGGGTGATTGCCTTCCGCGAACCAGCCGCAGGCATTGCAGGCGCCGCAGGCCGAGCCGTCAGCCCGTGGCTGCTCGCACAGACCGGCGGCGGCCAGTGCGAGCGCAAGCGCGCTCTTGCCGATGCCCGGCGGTCCGTTCAGCAGCAGCGCATGATGCCTTTGCCGGTTCGCCAGCAGCGTGGCGAAGACTTCCTTATGCCATTCGTAGATCAAGGCAGTTCAAAGACTTGTGAGGTCTTCTTCGAGTAGTTTCGCGACGTCACCGATCGGCATCGCCGCGTCGACGACGACGAATCGCCGAGGATCGGCCGCCGCGCGCGCCAGATACGCCGCGCGTACCCGCTCGAAGAAAGCGATGTCTTCGCGCTCGAAGCGATCGGCCGCGCGCGCACTCGCCCGGCGCCGAGCCGCCTCGTCGGCGGGCAAATCGAACAGGTAGCTGCGGTCGGGCTGCAGACTGCCTTGCACCCATAGCTCGAGCCAGGCGATCCGTTGCGTCGGTCCGCCGCGCCCGCCGCCCTGGTAGGCCCAGGTCGAATCGGTGAAGCGATCGCAGACGACCCAGCGCCCGGCGGCCAATGCCGGTTCGATCACCGTCTCGAGATGGTCGCGACGGGCCGCGAAGACCAGCAGCAGCTCGGTTTCCAGTGACATCGGTTCGGCGAGCAACAACTCGCGCAGGCGCTCGGCCAGCGGCGAGCCGCCCGGTTCGCGCGTGCGCAGCGCGTCGATTCCGCGCGCGCGCAGCCGTTCGACGCAGGCGTCGATGTGGGTGCTCTTGCCGGCGCCGTCGATCCCTTCGAAGGTGAGGAAACGCCCTCTTGCGCGCTGTCCGGTCACTTGCGGCCCAGCTGGTAGCGAGCGACGGCACGATTGTGCTCGGCCAGCGTATTGGAGAACTGGCTGCTGCCATCGCCGCGCGCCACGAAATACAGGGCCTTCGTGTCGGCCGGGTTCAGTGCCGCCTCGAGCGAGGCGGCACTGACCAGCGCGATCGGCGTCGGCGGCAGCCCCTTTCGAGTGTAGGTGTTGTACGGCGTGTCGGCACGCAGGTCGCCGCGGCGCAGATTGCCATCGAAGCGCTCGCCCAGGCCGTAGATGGTGGTCGGATCGCTTTGCAGCATCATGCCGATCCGCAGCCGGTTCACGAATACGCCGGCCACCTGTGCGCGATCTTCGGGCCGGCCGGTCTCTTTCTCGACGATCGAGGCCAGGATCAGCGCATCGTAGGGGCTCGTCAGAGGCAGGTCGGCAGCCCGCCGCTGCCAGGCTTCGGTCAGTTGCCGTTCGAGCGCGCGATAGGCCTGTCGGTAGATCTCGAGGTCGCTGACACCGGGGGAAAAGGTGTAGGTGTCGGGCATGAACAGCCCCTCCGGCTCGTTTCGCTCCGAGCCGATGCGCTTCATGATCTCGGCATCGCTGAGGCCGGCGCTGTCGGATGCCAGCTCAGGGTGCGCGTCGATCACGGCGCGCATCTGGCGAAAGGTCCAACCCTCGATGAAGCGCACGCTGGCCACCACGGTATCGCCCAGCGCAATCTTGTCGAGCAGCGTATCGATCGTCTGCGGCGCGGCGAACTCGTAGGTGCCGGCTTTCAGCTGCCCGTCGAGGCCGCGCATCCGGTAACGCAACAGCAGCAGCTGGGGCGAGACCTCGATGCCCTGCTGGCGCAACTGCGCAGCGACCGTGCGTACGTTGGCGCCCTTCGGAACGATGACGCGGACGGCGCCTTCGGGCATCGGCACGGCGCGCTCGAGCATGTGCCAGCCGAGGCCGAGCGCGGCGACGATGGCCAGCGCGGCGAGCAGCAACAGGGTCTTCGAGAGCGACATCGAGGGCGGGGCGAAACGGCCGGGCCGGGGTGCAAGGCCAAAGCAGGTGGAAACGGCTTTCTATAATAAAGTGTCGAACGTATCCCTCGTTTCCGATCCAGCAAGCTTTCGCTCAATGAGCCAGACGCTCGTCCCGCATTTCGATGATGCCGCGCTGCGTGGCCTGATCCAGGGCTGTGGCGCTCGCTACGGCGACGATCCGCACGGCCCCCAGGCCCTGTTCGACGCTTCTGCCGGCACGCCGGCAGACAACCCCGCCGATGCGCTGCGTTCGGGCGGCCTGATGCTGCTGGCCGACTGGGGCATCGTCTCCATCGATGGCGCCGATGCGGCCAGCTTCCTGCACGCGCAGACCACCAACGACATCGAGCACCAGGCGCTCGACGAGATGCGCTGGCACGGCTACTGCACACCCAAGGGAAGGCTGCTGGCAGGCGGACCGCTGTGGCGCGACGGCAGCAGTTTCCGCTTCGCCGTCGCGCGGCCGCTCGCCGATCCGCTGCGGCAGCGGCTGTCCCGGTTCGTGCTGCGTGCCAAGGCCAAAATCACCGACGACTCCGACGCGCTGCTGGTGCTCGGCCTGACCGGCCGGGCCGCGCCGGCTGCGCTGCGGGCGCTCGGCATCGAACCGCCGGCACCGTTGCGCGTTGCGGGTCCGGAACCGGTCGAGGCCGCCGGCGCGACCGCGCCGCTGACCTCGCTGGCGATCGGACTGCAGCCGGCCGACGACATCGGCGATCGCTGGTGGCTCGTCGTGCCCACCGCGTCTTTGCCGGCCGTCTGGGCCACGCTGTCGTCGCTGCTGCAGCCGCTGTGCTCGAACTGGTGGCGCAGCGGCGAGATCCTCGCCGGCGAACCGCGGATCGTCGCGGCGACCAGCGAAGCCCACGTGCCGCAGACGCTGAACTGGGATCTGATCGAGGGCCTCAGCTTTCGCAAGGGCTGCTACCCGGGCCAGGAGGTCGTGGCACGGCTGCACTACCGGGGCAAGCCCAAGCGGCGCAGCTTCGCCGCCTGGGTCGACGAACTCGACAGCGATGCGGCCGCCGCCACACCGGCCGCGCTGGCGCCGGGAGCCGAAATCTACGACGGCGCCGATCCGGTCGGCACCGTCGTCAGCAGCGCGCCCGCTCCGCAGGGCGGCACGCTGCTGCTCTACGAAGCGCCGATCGATATCGCGCGTCGTGGCGGCCTGAGCAACGCCGACGGCCAGTCGCTCGAGCCGCGCGAACTGCCCTACCCGCTGCCGGACGACGGCGCTGCCCCCGCCGACGCCGGCACCAGCGGAAGCGGATCGTGAGCGCCGGCAGCAACGCGCGCAGCGACGACAAGCTGCGTGCCGACGCCGACCTGCACTCCGGCGATGTGCTGGCGCGCGGCCTGTCGGCGATGCTCTGGTTCCGCGCCGACCCGACCCGCGACGACGAAGTGCTGGTCGCACTGCGCCAGGTTGCCGGCTCGATCGCGAGCCTCGCGTCGTCGCGCATCGGCCATCGCCCCGAGGAAGACCGCCCGTATCGCACCTGGATGATCGACGCCGGCCCGGTCGACGCGTCGCGGCTCGATTCGCTGATGTGGCGTCTGCAGAAGGCCTTCAATGCGGCGGGCCTGCCGGCGCTGTCGCGCGGCGAACAGCAGTTCGAGCGCTGCGTCGGGATCGACGACGCAGAGCCGGG
>CALLYQ010000252.1 GCA_937858875.1 uncultured Lautropia sp.
ATGGGGATGGGCGCCTATACGGTCGCCGTGCTCGAGGCGCGCTACGGCACGCCGGCGCTGCTGAACCTCGTTGCCGCCGGCGTCGTCGCGATGGCCGGCGGTGCCGTCGTCGGGATTCCCTCGCTGCGCGTCAAGGGCCTGTACCTGGCGATCGCGACGATCGCCGCGTCGTTCATCGCGCATTTCGTGTTCGCGAACTGGGACGCCGTCACTGGCGGTACCGCCGGGCTGTCGGTGCCACCGGCGCGGCTGTTCGGGATCTCGCTCGATACCTCGTTCCGGATCTACTGGCTGATCGTGCCGCTGACCGTGCTGATGGTCGCCGGCGCCGCGAACCTGTTCCGCACGCGGATCGGGCGCGCGTTCATCGCGATCCGCGACCGCGACATCTCGGCCGAGGTGCTCGGCATTCCGCTGCTGCGCTACAAGCTGCTGTCCTTCGGCCTGTCGTCGTTCTATGCCGGCGTGGCCGGCGGGCTGTGGGCGTACTTCTTTCGCGTCGTCACGCCGGAGAGCTTCCCGCTGCTGATGTCGATCTTCTTCCTGGCCGCGATCATCGTCGGTGGCATGGGCACGATCCTCGGCGGCATCCTCGGTGCGGTCTTCATGACGATGGTGCCCGAGCTGCTGAAGCTCGTCGTCGGCTGGCTGCCCTTCGACAACGCCGCGCTCGTGCTGTCGCCGGTGCGAACGATCGTATTCGGTGCGCTGATCGTCGGCTTCCTGATCTTCGAGCCGCATGGTCTGGCGGAGATGTGGCGCCGAATTCGTCGTTTCTTTCACCTGTACCCGTTCCGGACCTGAGATCGCCGCATCCACGGGATCGAGCCGGAACACATCGAGGAGGGAAGCATGGGCATCTCGAAATCAAGGCGTGCGACGCTCGGCGCGATGATCGCGGCCAGCGGCCTGGCACTGGCCGGCGGCGCCGCGCAGGCGCAGGCCGGCGACATCGTCATCGGCGGTTCGATCCCGATGTCCGGCGTGTTCGCATTCGCCGGCATCGGCATCCATGCCGGCATCCAGGACTACGTGAAGATCGTCAACGACGCCGGCGGCATCAAGGGGCGCAAGCTGCGCTACGTGCCCGAGGACACCGGCTACAAGGTCGATGCGTCGGTGGCGGCCTTCAAGAAGATCACGAGCCAGGAGAAGGTCAATCTGTACTACGGCGACTCGACCGGCTTCGCCAAGACGATCAATCCCGAACTCGAGCGGATGGGTTCGATCCTGATGGCCGGCGCCTCGTTCGCGTCGGAGATCAACGATCCGAAGAAGTTCCCGCACCAGTTCCTGGTCGGGCCCGACTACACCGAGATGTTCGGCATCCTGCTGCGCTACATCGCCAAGGAGAAGCCGGGCGCCAAGGTCGCCTTCGTCTACTCGGACACCGAGTTCGGCCGCGACCCGATCGAAAAGAGCCGTGAACTGGCGAAGTCGCTCGGGCTCAGCGTGAGCGGCGAGATCATGACGCCGCCTGGCAGCGTCGACGTGTCGACCGAGGTCATCAAGCTGCGCCGCGCCGCGCCCGACTACACGATCTTCCACGGCTACGTGCTCGCGCCGATTCCCGAGTTCATCACGCAGGGTCGCAAGATGGGGATGAAGAGCCACTGGATGGGGACCTTCTGGACCATGGACAACTCGATGGTCATGAAGATGGGCGATGCGGCCGAAGGCTTCATGGGCGTGATGCCGTTCCGCTACTACTACGACACCGAGGGTCAGGCGCCGATGCTCGAGAAGATCCGCGAAATGCGGCCCGAGTATCAGAGCACCGCCTACACGCAGGGTTTCCTGACTGCGATGCTGTTCACCGAAGCGGCGAAGCGCACACTGGAGGCCGGCAAGGAATTGAACGGCGACAACCTGAAGGCCGCGCTGAACTCGATCGAGAACTTCGACACGGGCGGCATCATCGGCGTGCCGATCACGATCAAGGGCAATTCGATCCCGGTCGGACGCATCTATCGGGCCGACATCAAGCAGCAGAAGATGCTGCCGGCCTCCGACTGGATCGTTCTCGACTGAAGGCGGAGCCGCTCGCTTGAACCAGCAAACCGTCCTCGAGATCAACAACATCGAGGTCATCTACAACCGGGCCGTGCAGGTGCTGCGCGGCCTGTCATTGAGCGTGCCGCGCGGCAGCATCGTCGCGCTGCTCGGCTCCAACGGCGCCGGCAAGTCGACGACGCTGAAGGCGGTGTCGAACCTGCTGGCGCTCGAGGACGGCGAGATGACGCGCGGTGTGGTGATTTTCGACGGCCGGGACACGCGGCGGCTGGCCCCGCACGAACTGGTCCGCTCGGGGCTGTTCCACGTGATGGAGGGCCGGCGGATCTTCCAGGACCTGACGGTCGAGGAGAACCTCGTCGCGGCGACCTACGCGACGACCGGGTCGCGGGCCGGTGACGGCGATCCCGGCGGCGGCAATTCGCGGGCGTCGCGCTCCGCGGGCCCCTTGCGTCCCTCGCGTCCGGCGAACGCGAGCTTCGATCTCGTCTACGAGTATTTCCCGCGCCTGCACGAGCGGCGCAAGGGCATCGCCGGCTACCTGTCGGGCGGCGAGCAGCAGATGCTGGCGATCGGCCGCGCGCTGGTCGCACAGCCGAAGCTGATGCTGCTCGACGAACCGTCGCTGGGCCTGTCGCCGATGCTGGTCGAGGACATCTTCTCGATCATCGCGCGGATCAACGCCGAGCAGGGCGTGTCGATGCTGCTCGTCGAGCAGAACGCGTCGGTCGCGCTGGCCGTCGCGCACTACGGCTACATCATGGAAACGGGCAAGATCGTCATCGACGGCAGCGCCGAGCGGCTGGCCGCCGACCCCGATGTGCGCGAGTTCTACCTCGGTACCGGCGGCGCCGGCGAGTCGAAGGGCTTTCGCGACATCAAGCACTACAAGCGCCGCAAGCGCTGGCTGTCGTGAGCATCCAGGCGCTGCCCGGGCTGACGATGGCGCAGATGCTGCGCGAGCGCGCGCAGCGCACGCCCGACGCGGTCGCGATCCGCCAGAAGGACTTCGGGATCTGGACGCCGATCGCCTGGCGCGACTACTACGAGCGCTCGGCCGACGTCGGCCACGGGCTGCGCGCGATCGGCCTGTCCGAGCGCGGCCACGTCGGCGTGCTGTCGGAGAACCGGCTCGAATGGGTGCTCGCGCAGATGGGCGCCGGGCTCGTCGGTGGCGTGACGGTCGGCGTCTACCCGACCAGTCCGAGCAGCGAAGTCGCCTACGTGCTTGCACACGCCGATGTCGAGGTCGTCGTCTGCGAGGACCAGGAACAGAGCGACAAGGTGCTCGAGGCGCTCGACCAGTTGCCGCGGCTGCGCCGGATCGTCGTCGTCGAGCACAAGGGCTTGCGCGAGACGATCGCCGCGCACGGCGATCGGGTCATCTCGTTCGGGCAGCTCGAAGCCCTTGGCCGCGAGCACCGCCGCGCCAACCCGGGCCTCGTCGAGGAGACGCTCGCCGCCAACGGCTTCGCGCCGAACGCCAAGGGCCGGCA
>CALLYQ010000253.1 GCA_937858875.1 uncultured Lautropia sp.
GCACCTGGCGGGCGCGCTCGAGGTCGTCGCGGCCGGCCAGCGCCGGCACGTCGAGTGCGTCGTGCACTGCGTCGCGCGCCTGCGCATGGGCGAGCTGGAAGGCAAGATGCGGCGCTGTCGGCAGGCTGGCGCCGGATCGACCCAGCGCGATGCGTGCCGGGGTGTAGCGGCGCAGCGTATCCCAGGGGTTGGCAATCACCGCACCAGACGGCGCCGCGACCGGCTTGTCTTCGCTCGCGTCGCTGCCCGGGCCGGTCTCGCCGATGCGGGCGTTCTCGCCTGTCGTGTTTTCCCCTGTCGTCATCGCGCCGGACCCGCCAGGGCCTGCGCGAATACCGGCGCGAGCTTCTCTGCCAGTCGCGGCGTTTCACCCGGCTCGAATACGCCGACGCGCTGCAGCCAGGCTTCGAATTCCGGTGCCGGCCGCAGCCCGAGCACGCGACGCGCATACAGCGCGTCATGGAAGGAGGTGCTCTGGTAGTTCAGCATCACGTCGTCGGCGCCAGGCACACCCATGACGAAATTGCAGCCGGCCACGCCCAGCAGCGTCAGCAGCACGTCCATGTCGTCCTGGTCGGCGTCGGCGTGGTTCGTGTAGCAGATGTCGCAGCCCATCGGCAGGCCGAGCAGCTTGCCGCAGAAGTGGTCTTCGAGGCCCGCCCGGATGATCTGCTTGCCGTCGTACAGGTACTCGGGCCCGATGAACCCGACGACGGTGTTGACCAGCAGCGGCGAGAACCGCCGTGCGACTGCGTAAGCCCGCGCCTCGAGTGTCTGCTGGTCGCAGCCGTGATGCGCGCCCGCCGACAGCGCGCTGCCTTGGCCGGTCTCGAAGTACATCACGTTGGTGCCGAGACTGCCGTCGTCGAAGCGCGCGCCGCGGGCCAGCGACAAAACCGCCTGCCGAGCCTCCTCTAGCAGCGCCAGGTCGATGCCGAAGCCGCGGTTGGCCGCCTCGGTACCGGCGATCGACTGGAATACCAGATCCACCGGTGCGCCGCGTTCGATCGCCTGAAGCGTGTTCGTCACATGCGTCAGCACGCAGGATTGGGTCGGAATCGCGTAGTGCTCGATCACGGCATCGAGCATCTGCAACAGACGGACGACCTGGGGGACGTTGTCGCTGGCCGGGTTGATGCCGATCACCGCGTCACCGCTGCCGTAGAGCAATCCGTCCAGGATGCTGGCGGCGATGCCGGCGACGTCGTCGGTCGGGTGGTTCGGCTGCAGCCGGGTCGCAAGGCGACCGGGCAGGCCGAGCGTGTTGCGAAAGCGCGTGCGCACCTCGCACTTGCGCGCAACGAGAATCAGGTCCTGGCTGCGCATCAGCTTGCTGACCGCGGCGGCCATCTCGGGGGTCAGGCCGGGTGCGAGCGCGGCAAGCGCGACCTTGTCCACGTCGTCGGACAGCAGCCATTCGCGAAAGGCGCCGACCGTCAGGTGAGCCACCGGCGCGAACGCCGCCGCGTCGTGCCCGTCGATGATCAGGCGCGTGACCTCGTCTCCTTCGTAGGGCACGAGCGCTTCGTCGAGGAATCGCTTCAGCGGCAGCTCGGCCAGCGCCATCTGCGCCGCAACGCGCTCCGCCGCCGAGCCGGCCGCGACGCCGGCCAGATGATCACCCGAGCGCTCGGGGCCGGCACGGGCCATCAGGATTCGCAGGTCGTCGAAGCGATAGGTTTGCGCGCCGACCGTATGCCGATAGGCAGACATGATTCGCAGTGTGCGAGCGTTGCAGGCCGGTTGCAAGGCCGTCGCGCCGGCGCCGCAGGGAACTATCCGGATCGAACAGGAGCTGGCCGGCCGGCGCGCCGACAAGCGCGGGCTCGAGGTGCTGCTGGCCAGCCCGCCTTCGATGAAGCGCCAGGTGAGCGCGCGCCATGAGCATGGCCACGACGCCACGCAGTTCACGTTCAAGTCCGGCGACGCCTACGACGGCGCCTGGGAATAATGAGACTACCGAGCGGTCGCCCAGGAATGAACGATCCGAAGAACGCATGGCATGTCAGGTACGACATGACCATCAGCGTGGACCATGTTGTCCAGAACACAGGATGCGGTGCCGACTGTCGGTCGTGCACCGCTGGCACGAGTGCTGACCGGAGCCACTGCCCGGCTGTCTCCATTCGAAACCACGGATTCGAAGTTAGATGGAGCCTTCCGTCCGCTCGGGTTCTCCTTCCGGCCATTCCTCATCGGAGAACCCTTCGAACGAGAACACGATGGTGTTCGACGTCGCCCCCGTACTCCGGGCCCACGGCCGATCGACGTCTTGCGAATCGAAGTTTTCAGTTCGGCCAATGTTGGCCAGGACCCTTCAAAGGAGAGATTTCTATATGCGTTTCGTTCTCCCGCTGGCGCTGGGCGTCGGTGTACTTGGTAGTGGCTGCGCCACGATCACCTCTGATTCGACTCAATTAGTCCGAGTGGAAACGTTCACTGAGGAGGGGGCCGAAATCAAAGGAGCCTCATGCCGATTCGAGAATGAGAATGGCATTTTTCAGGTGACATCGCCAGGCTCGACCATGGTCGCCAAGGCGGGGGGCGACATGATGGTTACCTGCAGTGCGGCCGAACAACCCGACGCGAAGGGAGTCGTCACGTCGAGAGCGGGAGCCGGAATGTTCGGAAACATTATCTTTGGTGGTGGAATTGGGGCGATTATCGATCACTCGAAAGGGACTGCGTACAACTATCCGACCTGGCTCCAGATGGTTTTCGGCAAGGTCATTTCATTCGATCGCCAAGATCACAAGGATGGCGAACCTGCTCCGGCTTTCGTAGTGAGAGAAGGGAAGCGCGAGGCGTACACGCGGCCGACGACGGCACCGCTCGCGATCTCGGCTACGACCAACCCCAAGTGATCTGACGTCGATCGAGGAGCCGGAGACTGGCGACGAAGCGAATCGGCTTCGATAAAGCGTTCTGGCTCCGGTGGCCGGTTCAGGCCATCGCGTCCAGCGCCTCCGCGAGGTCCTCGATAAGATCGCCGGCCTCCTCGATCCCGCAGGCCAGCCGCACCATGCTCGGCTCGACGCCCGCCGTGCGCATCTGCTCGTCGGTCAGCGTGCCGGCCCACATCGCGGCGGCATGCACGGCCAGCGACTCGACGCCGCCGAGACTGACCGCGTTGGTGAACAGCCGCAGCCCGGCGACGAAGCGCGCCGCCGGCTCGTAGCCGCCCCGGATCCGCACGGCCAGCACGCCGCCGAAGCCGTTCTTCATCTGGCGAAGCGCCAGCGCGTGCTGAGGATGCGATTCGAGCCCTGGGTAGTGGACCGCCTCCACGGCCGGATGCTTTTCCAGGAAGCGCGCGATCGCCAGCGCGTTCGCGTTCGCCCGCGCCACGCGCAACGGCAGCGTGCGCAGCCCACGCAGCAGCAACCAGGCGTCGAAGGCGCCGAGCGTGGCGCCGAGCACGATCGACATTTCCCAGATCCGTTCGATCGTCTCGTTGCTGCCGACGACGACGCCGGCAACCAGGTCGTGGTGGCCGCCCAGGTACTTGGTCGCGCTGTGCACCACGACGTCGACCCCCGCCTCGAGCGGGCGCTGGTTGATCGGGCTGGCGAAGGTGTTGTCGGCCACGCTGACCGCACCGGCCGCCTTCGCGGCGGCGGCGACTTCGGCGAGGTCGGTCAGCGTCATCGTCGGGTTGGCCGGCGTTTCGACCATGACCAGCCGCGCGCCTTCGCCGATCGCGGCGACCAGCCCGGCGGTATCGGCCTGGTCGACGAGCTTCGTGCGCACGCCGAAGCGCGGCAGTACTTCGGTGAACAGCTTGGTCGTGCCCATGTAGTGGCTGGTCTGCGCAACGACCAGGTCGCCCGCCTTCAGCAAACCGAGCGCCGTCGTGCTGATCGCGCCCATCCCGCTGGCGGTCATCAGGGCTGCTTCGCCGCCTTCGAGGCGGG
>CALLYQ010000254.1 GCA_937858875.1 uncultured Lautropia sp.
GACCGTGCGCGGCCGCCTGCCGAATCCGGACGCCGAGCTGCGCAGCGGCATGTTCGCGAAAGCCACGCTGACGCTGTCGGAGAACCCCGCCGCGCTGATGGTTCCGGAGGAGGCGGTCACGCCGGTCGGCAGCGAGTTGTTCGTCTACCGGATTTCCGACGGCAAGGCCTTTCGTGCGCCGGTGCGCACCGGCCAGCGCCGCGACGGTCGGGTCGAGATCGTCGAGGGCTTGCAGCCGGGTGAGCAGGTGATTGTCGCCGGCCAGACGAAGATCCAGCGCGACGGCCAGCCCGTGCGCCTCGTCGACGCGGGCGGGCGCGACGTCGTCGCCGCGACCGCGGTTCGCGGAAGCTGAGCCGGTGGTCCTCTCGGAGGTCTGCGTCCGGCGGCCGGTCTTCGCGACCGTGCTGTCGCTGGTCGTGATCCTGATCGGACTGGTTTCGTACACGCGGCTGCAGGTGCGCGAATACCCGAAGATCGACGAGCCGACGGTCACCGTCACGACGACCTATCCGGGGGCCTCGGCCGAGATCATCGAGTCGCAGGTCAGCAAGCCGCTCGAGGATTCGATCGCCGGGATCGAAGGCGTCGACGTACTGACCTCGATCTCGCGGCCCGAGCAAAGCCAGATCACCGTGCGCTTCCGGCTCGACCGCGATCCCGATGCGGCCGCCGCCGACGTGCGCGATCGCGTCGCGCGCGTGCGCAAGCGGATGCCCGACACGATCGACGAACCGGTGATCGCGAAGGTCGAGGCCGACGCCAGCCCGATCATCTGGCTCGCGTTCTCGAGCGACACGCTGTCGGCGCTCGAGGTTTCCGATGTCGCGAACCGTTTCGTCAAGCCGCGGCTGCAGACGCTGCCCGGTGCCGCCGACGTGCGCATCTTCGGCGACCGGCGCTTCTCGATGCGGATCTGGCTCGACCCCGACCGGCTGGCCGGCTTCGGCCTGACTCCGGCCGACGTCGAGCAGGCGCTGCGCGGGCAGAACGTCGAACTGCCGTCCGGTCGTATCGAGAGTTCGCAGCGCGAGTTCACCGTCGTCTCGCAGTCCGACCTGCAGCAGGTGCGCGAGTTCGAGCAGGTGGTCGTGCGCACGGTCAACGGCTACCCGGTGCGGCTGCACGACGTCGCGCGCGTGAGTCTCGCGCCGCAGGACGAACGCAGCATCGTGCGCTTCAACGGGCGCAGTGCCGTCTCGCTGGGCCTGGTCAAGCAGGCGACCGCCAACCCGCTGACCTTGGCGCAGGCGCTGAAGGCCGAACTGCCGAGGCTGCGCGAGCAACTGCCCGACGGCCTCGAGGTCACGATCGCCAACGACAACACCGTGTTCATCGAGCGCTCGATCGAATCGGTCTACATGACGATCGCCGAGGCGGTCGTGCTGGTGGCGCTGGTGATCTTCCTGTTCCTCGGCACGCTGCGCGCCAGCGTGATCCCGCTGGTCACGATCCCGGTGTGCCTGATCGGCGCCTTCGGCATCATGCTGCTCGCCGGATTCTCGATCAACACGCTGACGCTGCTGGCGCTGGTGCTGGCGATCGGCCTGGTCGTCGACGACGCGATCGTGATGCTCGAAAACGTCTGGCGCCACATCGAAGACGGCATGTCGCCGGTGCGCGCCGCGCTGGTCGGCTCGAAGGAAGTCGGCTTCGCGATCGTCGCGATGACGCTGACGCTGGCCGCCGTTTACGCGCCGGTGGCCTTCGCTTCCGGGCGTACCGGGCGCCTGTTCGCCGAGTTCGCGCTCACTTTGGCCGGCGCCGTCATCGTCTCGGGCTTCGTCGCACTGACGCTGACGCCGATGATGTGCTCGAAGCTGTTGCGCCACGACGCGAAGCCCGGGCGCCTGAAGCGCACGATCGATGCGGTGCTCGACGGCCTGACGCGCGGCTACGCGCGCTTGCTCGCGCGCACGTTGCGGGCGCGCTGGGCGGTCGTGCTGGTCGGCTTGCTGGTGGCGGCGGCCAGCGTGATGTTGTTCGACAACATGAAGCGCGAGCTGGCACCGATCGAGGATCGCGCGACGATCGCCACGATCTTCAACGGCCCCGACGGCGCCTCGATCGACTACACCGACCGCTACGCGCTCGAGGTCGAGGCGATCGCGAAGTCGGTGCCCGAGTTCGACCGGATCTTCGTCGTCGCCGGCAATCCGACCGTGACTCAGGGCATCGGGATGTTCCGGATGGTCGACTGGGCCGAGCGCGACCGCAAGGTGCCCGAGATCATTCGCGAGATCCAGCCGTTGCTGTCGGAAATCCCGGGCGTCACCGCCTTCGCCAACGCGCCGCCGTCGCTGGGCGCGTCGCTGCGCTCGCGGCCGGTCAACGTCGTCGTGCTCAGCTCCGATCCCTACGAGACGATCGGGGAGGTCGTCGCGCCGATGATCGCCGCGATGCAGGCCGATCCGCTGTTCAGCGGCGTCGACAGCGACCTGCGCCTGAACAAGCCGGAGCTGAAGGTCGACATCGACCGCGAACGCGCTGCCGACGCCGGCGTCTCGATCGAGACGATCGGGCGCACGCTCGAGACGACACTCGGCGGGCGCCAGGTCACCCGCTTCAAGCGCGACGGCGAGCAGTACGACGTCATCGTCCAGCTCGGGCAGGTCGACCGGACGACGCCGCAGGACATCTCTCGGATCTTCGTGCGTGGCAGCGGCGGCGAGCTGCTGCCGCTGTCGAGCCTGGCCAGCGTGCGCGAAGGCGTCAGCGCGCGCGAGCTGAACCATTTCGGCCAGCGCCGCGCGGTCACGATCACGGCGAACCTCGGCCCGCAGGCCACGCTCGGCGATGCGGTCGAGGCGGTCGAGCGCTACGCCGCGCAACACCTGAAGCCCGGCTACGCGCTCGATTACAACGGCGAGACGCGCGAGTTCCTGCAGTCGTCGTCGACGCTGCTCGTGACCTTCGCGTTGGCGCTGTGCTTCATCTACCTGGTGCTGGCCGCGCAGTTCGAGAGTTTCGTCGACCCGCTGACGATCATGTTCGCGGTGCCGCTGTCGATGACCGGTGCGCTCGCCTTGCTTCAGATAGGCGGCGGCACGATGAACGTCTACAGCCAGATCGGACTGATCACGCTGGTCGGACTGATCACGAAGCACGGCATCCTGATCGTCGAGTTCGCCAACCAATTGCGCGACGCCGGCCGCGAGCTGCGCGAAGCGACGATCGAGGCCGCCAGCCTGCGGCTGCGCCCGATCCTGATGACGACCGGCGCGATGGTCCTCGGCGCCGTACCGCTCGCGCTGGCCAGCGGTGCCGGCGCAGAGAGTCGGCGCCAGATCGGCATGGTCATCGTCGGCGGCATGAGCTTCGGCACGCTGCTGACGCTGTTCGTCGTGCCGACCGTCTATACGCTGCTGGCGCGCAGGCGGCATATCGTCGGCGACGACACGCCCGATGCCGTCCCCGCGCCGCTACCTACCGGACAGACAACGCAATGAGTCTCAGACAGGTGGTGCTCGACACCGAAACCACGGGGCTGTCGGCCGAAGACGGCCATCGGATCGTCGAGATCGGCTGCGTCGAGATCGTCGATCGCAGGTTGACCGGACGCACGCTGCATCTGTACGTGAATCCCGAGCGCGAGATCGACCAGGGTGCGCTCGAAGTGCACGGCTTGACGCGCGAGCGGCTGTCCACCGAGCCGCGCTTCGCCGAGCTCGCCGACCGGGTCGCCGAGTTCGTCGCCGACGCCGAACTGCTGATCCACAACGCGCCGTTCGACATGGGCTTTCTCGAGTCGGAGTTTCGCCGGATCGGACGCCCGCGTTTCGCCGAACTGGTCGGCGCCGTGACCGACACGCTGGCGCTGGCGCGCGAGCTGCACCCTGGTCGACGCAACTCGCTCGATGCACTGTGCGAGCGCTACGAAGTCTCGAACGCACATCGCAAGCTGCACGGTGCGCTGCTCGACGCCGAGCTGCTCGCCGACGTCTATCTGGCGATGACGCGCGGCCAGGACAGTCTCGAGATCGCGCTTGGCGGCCACGATGAGGGCGCCTTCGGCGCCGACGCGGACCTCGCCTGGCCGCCGGTCGGCCTGATCGTCGTGCGAGCCGACGAAGCCGAGCTGCGCGCGCATGCAGAGATCCTCGAGGCGATCGCCCGCGAGGCGCGCAAGCCGGCCTTGTGGACCAGGCTGGCGGCGCCCGAGATGCCGGCAGTGCCGGTCCCGCCGGTTGCGCCGGCTGACGGTGGCGGCAGGGCTGCTGCCGAACAGGCGGCCGTGGCATCCGCGTAGTTCGCGGCGGCGGCGGGCAGGCCGCTGGCTATCGTCGCTTCGCGTCGCGCCAATCGCGGGCCTTCGACTAAACTCGGGGGTCCAACCAGAAGAGATCCATGAAAGAACACCGCCACGCCCGCGCCCGCGAGCGAAAGAGCCACCTGTCGCCGGATGCCGAGCGCCTGGTCGCCGCCGCTCTCGGTCTGGCCAATTCCGGCAGCCGGACCGAAGACCGGTTCTGGGAGGCCCAGCTCGCGGCGCGTATCGAACGACTGCTCGACAGCGGCCACATTCAGGCGGTCTACGACTCGCTCGACCGATTGCACCAGACCGACAGCGAGGCCTATGGCGCGCTGATCGAGGCGGTCGAAGAGGCCGCCGAGGCCGCCAGCGTCGAGGTCGACGGCCAGCGCTGGGACCTGCTGCTGGTCGCCGCACCGCTGGTCGTCTGGACCCGCTTCCGCATTCCTGCCGGCCCGCTGCCGGCCGAAGGCGCGCAGGCGCTCGCCGCACACTGGCAGGCGCACGTACTGGCGCGCAACGCGCGCTTCCGGCTGTCGCCGTACCTTTACAGTATCGACCAGTTGCCGCGCGATTTCGGCGAGCTGCGTCGGCTCACGCGCAAGCTGGGACAGTCGGCGATCAGCGGCCAGGCGGCAAAGCTCGACCTCAAGACGCTGCCCGAGACGGCCGAGATGCTCGCCGATTCGAGATTCCTGCTCGGCGTCGTCGCCGTGCCTGCCGGCACCGCGCTGTTTCGCTGGCAGGAGAGCGAGCCGGGCGACCATGCCAGCCGCGTCCAGTGCCTCGAGCAGTGGATCGCGCAGGCGCGCCCGAATCTCGAACCGCTGGTGCCCGGCTGTGGCTTCGAGTGCCTGCTGCCCGACGCCTTCCACATCAATCTGCGCGAGTCGGACCGGCGCGTGCGCCCGTATTCGATCCGGGCCGCCGTGCATTTCCTGACCCACGCATTGGGCGTCGATCCGGCACAGATCAGCGCCGCCGTCGCTGCCTTCGGCGACGATCGCGTCGACGAGTACCGGATCGGGCTGAGCGTCGGCGACGGCGATGAGGTCGCGCACGGCATCGTCTGGCCGATGCTGGGTGCCGAGAGCGAGGAAGACGATCCGCCGCCGCTCGAGCAGATCCGCGAGGTGCTGCGCGAGGTCGGCGTCACCGAAATGCGGGTCTGGCCCGAACTCAGCGAACCTGAGTTCTGCGAAGACTGCGGCGTGCCGCTGTATCCAAACGGCAAGGGCGAGATCGTCCATGCCGAGATGCCGGGCGACGTCGAACCCGAGTCTTCGCACTTCCACTGAGGCCGATCTGCGAGGCGCGCTCTGGTCCCGTCGTCGGGGCGCGCGGCGCGCCGGTTATCCCGGGCCGGGCTCGTCGGCAGTCCCGAGTTCGATCGTCGGCGGCTCGGGGGCTCAGCCTTCGGCGATCGCCTTCGATCGCGCTTCGCGCAGCGCCGCAACGGCCGTCGCGATCCGCTGGTCGAGGTAGGCGCCGTAGAAGTCGGCCGACTGGTAGCCGACGAGCCGTTCCGCCAGTTCGCCGCCAGGGCCGAAGAAGGCCACCGTCGGCGCGAACCGGATTCCGAGCGAGGCCGCCAGCGCGGCCGGTGAGGCCGGGCCCGAGCCCGC
>CALLYQ010000255.1 GCA_937858875.1 uncultured Lautropia sp.
GGTCACCGGGCTGCCGTCGCGCGAGCCGGTTGCGATGCGCACCGAGCGTGCGCGCAAGCTGATCGGCGTCGACCTGAGCGACCAGCAGATGCTCGACGCGCTGACCCGGCTGGGACTGCCGGCGCGTCTCGAAGACGGTCGCATCGAGGTCGAGCCGCCGAGCTGGCGCTTCGACCTGCAGATCGAGGAAGACCTCGTCGAGGAGGTCGTTCGCGTCTGGGGCTACGAACAGCTGCCGGTGCGGGCGCCACGTGCGCCGGCGGCGCTGATGGCCGTGCCCGAGGCCCGGCGTCCGGTTTCGCAACTGAAGCGCAGCGTGGCTGCGCGCGACTACCAGGAAGTCATCAACTACAGCTTCGTCGACAGCGCGCTCGATGCGCGGCTGCGCGAGCCGGGCGCCGAAGTCGTGAGGCTGCTGAATCCGATCGCCTCGCAGATGGACGTCATGCGCAGCACGCAATGGGGCGGGCTGATCGAGAACCTGCGCTCGAACCTGAACCGCAAGGCCTCACGCGTGCGCCTGTTCGAAGTCGGTCGCGTGTTCCATGCCGACGCGTCGGTACCTGCCGGTCCGTCGCAGGTGCCGGCGATCGCGCAGCCGCTGCGGCTGGCGCTGCTGGCCTTCGGCCCGGCGATCGAAGAACACTGGTCGGGAGCGCCTCGCGGCGTGGATTTCTTTGACGTCAGACGCGATCTCGAAGTGCTCGCCGGTGCCGGCCTGCGCTTTGAAGCGCAAGCGCATCCGGCGCTGCATCCGGGTCGCAGCGCGCGCGTTTCGCTCGACGGTGTTCCGATCGGCTGGCTCGGCGAACTGCATCCGGCGCACCAGCAGGCGCTGGAGCTGCCGCAGGCGCCGATCCTGGCTGAGCTCGCGCTCGATCCGCTGCTCGCTTCGGCGGTACCCAGCTACCGCGAAGTATCGAAGTTTCCGCCGGCGATTCGAGACCTTGCGGTGCTCGTGGCGAGCGACCTTCCGGCTGTCCGGGTGCTCGACGAAATCTCCAATGCCGTGGCCGCGATACCCGCCGCCGCGGTCGTGAAGAACGTCCGGCTGTTCGACGAATATCGCGGTAAGGGATTGGAAAATAAGGAGAAAAGTCTTGCCTTCCGCCTTTGGATGCAAGATACTGGCCGCACGCTGAGCGACGCCGATGCGGCCGAGGCGGTCCAGGGAATCGTTGACTGGCTTGCCCAGAAAACAGGCGCACGGCTGCGGGCCGGAAGCTGAGGCGGCAGGCCGAGGCGATGCAGGCACTCTCGTACGACCCCGGGTCGGAAGAAGAATTGGCGGAAGCGATGATCCCGAATGGCCAGGCGCTCGACGCGTCGCGGCACGATGCCTTTGACCCCGACATGCCGGCCGGTACCGCGGCCACGATGCCGCACCCGGACGGCAGCGCCGGCGGATCCGTCAGCAGCATGCACGATCCGCAGGCCGATCGGCCTGCGAGCCGCGGGCCGCAGCGCGCACCCGGCGGCGCAGGCGAGCAGTTCACGCTGACCAAGGCCGAGCTGGCCGAGATGCTGTTCGAACGGGTCGGTCTGAACAAGCGCGAAGCCAAGGACATGGTCGAGACCTTCTTCGACGAGATCCGCGCCGCGCTCGAGCGCGGCGAGTCGGTCAAGCTGTCGGGTTTCGGCAACTTCCAGCTGCGCGACAAGCCGCAGCGCCCGGGGCGTAATCCCAAGACCGGCGAGGAGATCCCGATTTCGGCGCGCCGCGTGGTCACCTTCCACGCCAGCCAGAAGCTGAAGGCGCAGATCGAGGGTGTCGAGGAGTGAGCACGAAGGCCGATCCGAACGTCGTCCTGCCCCCGATTCCCGCCAAACGCTACTTCACGATCGGCGAGGTCGCCGAACTGTGCGGCGTCAAGCCGCACGTGCTGCGCTACTGGGAGCAGGAGTTCACGCAGTTGCGCCCGATGAAGCGGCGCGGCAACCGGCGCTACTACCAGCACCACGAAGTCCTGCTGGTGCGCCGGATCCGCGAACTGCTCTACGAGCAGGGCTTCACGATCAACGGTGCGCGCAACCGGCTCGGCGAGGCGCAGGCCGCGGCCAGGAGCCGGGCAGCAGGCGCGAGAGCAGGGCAGGCGGCGCCTCTGGCCGACGCCGCACTCGACGACGCCGAGTCCTCGTCGCTCGCAGAGTCGACTTCCGCCACGAGCGAAGCATCGGTCACGGCCGGCGGCGCAGCCGCGGCGGCAGGCGCCGATGCGGCCGTGAGCGCGAATGCGGCGGCAGTGCGCGCCGCGCCAACAGTCGATTTCGCCGCGCTGCGCGCCGATCTCGACCAGGCGCTGAAGCTGTTGCGCCAGGATCCGCCCGATACGCTGATATAATCGCCGGCTTCGGGGCGTAGCGCAGCCTGGTAGCGCACTTGCATGGGGTGCAAGGGGTCGAGTGTTCGAATCACTCCGTCCCGACCAAAGAAATCAGAGGGTCGGCTCTCGCAAGGAGCTGGCCCTTTGTGCTTTCGGGCGCCAGTTGGCTGCCATCGCGCCAGCGGCCGGGCCGCCGACTTGCTTCCCTTCTCGCCGCGTTCACGGCCGTTTCCGGTCGTGAACGGATTCGGCGGGAAACCCTCGCGGATTCCTGCTCCCGGCGCTTCGTCGCCGCACACGGCAGCGACGAAGCGCCCTCGATCCGGAACAGCCGTGAAGGTCTCGATCTTCGGAACCGGTTATGTCGGCCTGATCACCGGCGCCTGCCTGGCCCATGTCGGAAACGATGTGAGCTGCGTGGACATCGTCCAGCAGCGGATCGATGATCTGCGGCGCGGCGTCATGCCGATCTACGAGCCCGGCCTCGAGCAGATGGTCCGGGCGAATCACGCTGCCCGACGGCTCGACTTCACGACCGACGCCCGGTTCGCGATCGAGCGGGCCGAGATCCTGATCATCGCAGTCGGTACCCCTCCCGACGAAGACGGCAGCGCCGATCTCGTCCATGTGCTCCAGGTGGCGCGTACGATCGGGCGTTGCCTCACGCGCGAAGCGATCGTCGTGCTCAAGTCGACGGTTCCGGTCGGGACCGCCGACCGGGTCCGGCAGATCGTGCAGCGCGAGCTCGCGGCGCGCAACAGGGTCCTGGCGTTCGACGTCGTCTCGAACCCCGAATTCCTGAAGGAGGGCGCGGCAATCGACGACTGCCTGCGCCCGGCGCGCATCGTGATCGGATCGGGGAATCCGGCATCGATCGAGACGATGCGCCAGCTCTATGCGCCGTTCAATCGCAATCGCGAACGAATCGTCGTCATGGATTGTCGCTCCGCCGAACTGACCAAGTACGCGGCCAATGCGATGCTGGCCGCGAAGATCAGCTTCATGAACGAGGTGGCGAACATCGCCGACCGGGTCGGTGCCGACATCGAGATGGTGCGCCGGGGCATCGGCTCGGATCCGCGAATCGGACACCATTTCATCTACGCGGGTGCCGGTTACGGCGGATCCTGTTTCCCGAAAGACGTGGAAGCGCTGATCCGGATGGCCGAGACGCACGGCGAGCGCGCCCGGATGCTGCAGGCGGTCGAGGCGGTGAACGAGGCGCAGAAGGCCAGGCTCTTCGAGATGCTGAACGCGCACTTCGGCGGGCGGCTCATCGGCACGACGATCGCGCTCTGGGGGCTCGCGTTCAAGCCCGAGACCGACGACATGCGCGAGGCGCCCAGCCGCACGCTGCTGGCACGGCTTTGGCAGGCCGGCGCCTGCATTCGGGCGCACGACCCGGCGGCGATGGAAGAAGCGCTCCGGCTGTTCGGCGAGCGCGAGGATCTCGTGCTGTGCGCGACACCCCAGCAGGCGCTCGAGGGCAGCGATGCGCTGGTCGTGCAGACCGAATGGAAGGTGTTCTGGAACCCCGACTTCGCGAAGGTCGCCCGCACGCTGCGTACGCCGGCGATCTTCGACGGTCGCAATCTCTATGAACCGGCGCAGGTCGAAGCCGCGGGCATCGCCTACTACGGCATCGGCCGGGGCCGGCAGCTGCCGCGCGCTACAGGGCAGATCGCTGCAGCTTCGTCGCTGGCGGCGCCGCAGGACGAGGCTCGCCGCCTGTCTGCATGACCTGTCCGCTCGCGACTCTGCCGGTGGATCGAGCCGCTCATGTCGTTTACTGTCGAAGCGTCAGGATCTTGCGATGGGAGCGGTCATGTCGACAAGCACATTCCTGGTACGCGACGCCGACACCGGTCGGATGGTCGGGCTGTTCTGCGCGCGCCGGTCCAACGATCTGTTCTGTCTTCTGGACGAGCGTGTCGATCCGTTCGGCTGCGAATATCTCGAACTGCGGGCCGGCGAAGGCGTGTTCGTCGACCCGGAGGGTCTGACGCCGACGGGGGCTCGGCCGCCGGCGGCGCCCGATGCCGGCGATCGCTGGCGGACACTGGACCTCTCCGGCTTCACGACAGACGCGCGCTGAACGAATCGAATCGCCGCGCCTCTGGTCCGAACCGGTCGTCCCACTTGCAGTCCTTTCCAATCCGTAGATGAGTCTGAATCTGTTGGCTGAAGCCTGTGTTG
>CALLYQ010000256.1 GCA_937858875.1 uncultured Lautropia sp.
CTTCGCGAGCGCTTCCTGCACGTAGTTCTCGCCGAAGGCGCGATGGCCCAGCGCGGCCAGCGCCAGCACGCGCTCGGCCTCGAAGGTCTTGATGACGGCCAGCAGCCCGACGCTGCCCGACGGTCGTCCGGCGCGCTCGCAGGCGGCGGCGATGCGTTCGCATACGCTTGTGTAGGCATCCGAAACCTGCCCCGGGCTGCCGTTCATCGATTGTTTCTCCGTTCGTTCCGCTCGCGGTCGTCGGCGCGTCCGCGCTCGCGCAAGATATCAGGGTTCACCCCGAGGACCGAGATGGACATTTCCGAACTGCTTGCCTTCGCCGTCAAGAACAAGGCGTCCGACCTGCACCTGTCGGCGGGACTGCCGCCGATGATCCGCGTGCACGGCGATGTCCGCCGGATCAACCTGCCTCCGATGGAACACAAGGAGGTGCACGGGATGATCTACGACATCATGAACGACGCGCAGCGCAAGGAGTACGAGGAAAACCTCGAATGCGACTTCTCGTTCGCGATCCCGGGGCTCGCGCGCTTTCGCGTGAATGCATTCATCCAGCAGCGCGGCGCCGGCGCTGTGATGCGGACGATTCCGTCGAAGATCCTGTCGCTCGAAGAGCTGAACGCGCCGAAGGTGTTCCAGGAACTCGCGATGACGCCGCGCGGCCTCGTGCTGGTCACCGGTCCGACCGGCTCGGGCAAGTCGACGACGCTGGCCGCGATGATCAATCACGTCAACGAGAACACCTACGGCCACATCCTGACCGTCGAGGACCCGATCGAGTTCGTCCACGACTCGAAGCGCTGCCTGATCAACCAGCGCGAGGTCGGGCCGATGACGCTGTCGTTCAACAACGCGCTGCGCTCGGCGCTGCGCGAGGATCCCGACGTGATCCTGGTCGGCGAATTGCGCGACCTCGAGACGATCCGGCTCGCGCTGACCGCCGCCGAGACCGGTCACCTGGTGTTCGGCACGCTGCATACCTCGTCGGCTGCCAAGACGATCGACCGGGTCATCGACGTGTTCCCGGCGGCCGAAAAGGACATGGTGCGCGCGATGCTGTCCGAGTCGCTGCGTGCGGTGGTCTCGCAGACGCTGTTGAAGACCAAGGACGGCAACGGCCGCGTCGCCGCGCACGAGATCATGATCGGCACGCCCGCCATCCGCAACCTGATCCGGGAAGCGAAGGTCGCGCAGATGAACTCGGCGATCCAGACCGGCGGCGCGCTCGGCATGCAGACGCTCGACCAGTGCCTGACCGACCTGGTGCGCAAGAACCGGATCTCGATGATCGACGCGCGGGCCGTGGCCACGGTCAAGGAAAACTTCCCGGGCTGAGAGGCCCTGAATCCATGGAACGCGAACAAGCCTCGAAATTCCTGCAGGACCTGCTGCGCCTCATGATGAGCAAGGGCGGCTCCGACCTGTTCCTGACCGCCGAGTTTCCGCCCGCGTTCAAGATCGACGGCCGGCTGCAGGCGATCTCGAGTGTTCCGCTGACCGCGCAGCACACGATCGAGCTGGCCCGTGCCGTGATGAACGACAAGCAGGCGGCCGAGTTCGAGGCGCACAAGGAAGTCAACTTCGCGATCAGCCCGTCGGGCATCGGGCGATTTCGCGTGAACGCGTTCATGCAGCTCGGCCGCGTCGGGATCGTGCTGCGCACGATCAACACCGAGATCCCGGACTTCGAACAGCTTCAGCTACCGTCGGTGCTCGGTGAGCTGGCGCTGAGCAAGCGCGGCTTGATGATCGTCGTCGGCGCCACCGGCTCAGGCAAGTCGAACACGCTGGCCGCGATCATCGGCCACCGCAACGAGAACACGCAGGGGCACATCGTCACGATCGAGGACCCGGTCGAGTTCGTGCACCCGCACCGAAACTGCATCGTCACGCATCGCGAAGTCGGCGTCGACACCGAAAGCTGGGAGGTGGCGCTGAAGAACACGCTGCGCCAGGCGCCCGACGTGATCATGATCGGCGAGATCCGGGACCGCGAGACGATGGAGCATGCGGTGGCTTTCGCCGAAACCGGTCACCTGTGCCTGGCCACGCTGCACTCGAACAGCGCCAACCAGGCGCTCGACCGGATCATCAACTTCTTTCCCGAGGAGCGGCGCGCGCAACTGCTGATGGACCTGTCGCTGAACCTGCGCGCGATCATCTCGCAGCGGCTGATTCCGCTGGCGACGGGCAAGGGCAGGGTGCCTGCCGTCGAGGTTCTTCTGAACTCTCCGTTGATCGCCGATCTCGTCTTCAAGGGAGAGATCGGCCAGATCAAGGAGATCATGAAGAAGAGCCGCGAACTGGGGATGCAGACCTTCGACCAGGCGCTGTTCGACCTCTACGAGGCGGGGCGCATCAGCTACGAAGACGCGCTGCGCAATGCCGACTCGGTCAACGACCTGCGCCTGAACATCAAGCTGAACAGCAAGCGAACCGCACGCGACCTGAACGCCGGCATCGAGCACCTGGGCATCGTCTGACGGCGTGTCGGGTCCAGCGGAAGCGGATTACTTGTAGCGGAAGCGGATCCGCCCCTTGGTGAGATCGTAGGGCGACATTTCGAGCGTGACCCTGTCGCCGGCCAGCACGCGGATCCGGTTCTTTTTCATCTTGCCCGCGGCGTAGGCCGAAATCTCGTGGCCGTTATCCAGGCGGACGCGATAACGCGTGTCGGGGAGCACTTCCTCGACCACGCCCTGCATTTCGATAAGTTCTTCTTTCGCCATCTGATTCCTCCGAAGCTCTGGCTCGCAGCCGGCCGGCCGTCGACCTGGCATGTGCAGGCCGCCGCAGCGGCTTTGCGCCGGGACGACTCCCGCCTGCCGATGGCATTCGGCCGACGGCGTCTCGGCGCTTCGCCCGGGGCGGCCGCCTTTCGGTCGACCGCGCCTTGCCGAGGCACTCGGCCGATCCGGCCGCCAGCGGGCAGGCTGCGAACCTCGTCCCGGGTTCGGGTCAGCGCCTGGCCTGGGACATTTCACCAATCCGCTCACCCGGCCTGCGAATACCGCATACCGGGAGGGCGGGACACGACAGCGGCGCGTACCACGCACCAGGGGCCCGGTCATCGGCCGGCGGCCATGGCGACCCGCCCCGGTGGCACCCGCCCGAATCCGCGCCGCTGTCCTGCGCGAAAAGGCTTCGGGCCGGCGAGCACGATTCGCGCTGAAGCGCGCCGTGCCCGCGTCGAAGCGAAAGCGCCTGCGCATTCGAAGCGCCGGCATTCCCGCTGGTCTTCGCTCGCGACCGGTACGGAGGCGAGCGCAGGGTAATCGACAATTATACGCCGTATCGGGCAATTTCGCAGCAGTATGCTGCCCGGTTCCCGTACGGACGGCGATGAACGCCGGTCGTCGGCCGGCATTTGCCGCTGCCGAGGCGCGTCTCATATAACTGGCTGGTTTCGCAAAAATAGCCGGCGCGCGCACCGACGTGCTCCGGCCTGCAGCAAGGGGCTTGCGGATGCGTTGGCATGCGCTCAGCGTCGTCGTGGTGGCGGCGGTATCGACGATTCTTTGCGCCAGTTCGAGCCTGGCTTCCACGCCGGCGGCGGCCGACACCGTGGTGTTGCGCAACGGCGATCGCCTCAGCGGTCTGATCCGGCATCTGTCGCCGGATACGCTGACGCTCGAGACGCGCTACGCGGGCGAGGTCAGGATCGCACGCGGCGAGATCGCGAGCTTCGCGACCGCCGAACCGGTTCCCTATCTGGTCCAGGCCGGCGCCCGGCCGGTGCGCGCCGTCTTCGCCGCGGCCGACGAACCGGGGGTGGTCACGATCGACAACGGCGAGGGGCCGCGGGAGATTCCGCTGGCTCGCGTCGCCGTGCTCAAGCCCAAGCCGGAAGAGACGCAGAACGGTATCGCCCGTTCCGGACGAGTGTCGCTGTCGACCTCCTGGTCGCAAGGCAACAGCGACAGCAAGCGCATCTGGGGCGAGGCCGACTACGCGGCGCGTGCGCACCAGTGGCGCTACGAGCTGGGCCTGAAGGTCAGGCGCCAGAGCGACGACGACCAGACGACGGCCGACCAACTGCTCGTCAACGGCAACTACGACCGCTTCGTCAGCGCCGATCGCTTCGGCTACCTGCGCTCGTCGTTCGAGCGCGACCGCTTCAAGGACCTGACGCTGCGCAGCGCCGTCGGCGGCGGCTACGGCCTGCAGCTGATCGACGACGACCGCACGCAGTTGTCGGTCCGCGGCGGCATCGAAGTGATCCACGAGAACCGGATCAGCGGCGACGACCACAGCTTTCCGGCAGCCGGCTGGGGCGTGGGGCTGAAGCGGCAGGTGAGCTACGTCGACGCCGAGGTCTTCCACGACCAGCAGGGGTTCTGGAACCTCGACGACTCCAGCCAGATGAATCTGCGCAGCCGTACCGGCATCCGGTTCCCGGTGCGCGGCGGTATCATCGCGTCGCTGCAGCTCGACCTCGATTGGGAGCGCACGCCGGTCGACGGGCGCCGTTCGACCGATTCCACCTGGCTCCTCGGACTGGGCTACGCATGGTGACGAAACCTTGAATCCGCTGGCCCGCCTGTTCTTCGGACTCGGCGCCGCCTGCGCGCTGCTGGCGGTCGGCGCCGGCGCCTTCGGGGCGCACGCGCTGCGTGCGCGGCTGGATCCTGCAATGCTGGCGGTCTTCGAGACCGGTGCGCGCTATCAGATGTATCACGCGCTGGGGCTGCTTGCGGTGGGCTGGGCAGCCAGTCTGCGTCCATCGCTGTCCGTTCGACTGGCCGGATGGCTGTTCGTGGCCGGCATCGTGCTGTTCTCGGGCAGCCTTTATCTGCTGACGCTCGGCGGCGTGCGCGCTTTGGGCTTCGTCACGCCTTTCGGCGGGGTCGCGATGCTGGCTGGCTGGGGCTGCCTGGCCTTCTGGGCATTCACGATACGCGACTGAACACCTCGAAGCCGAACAGCCGGCATTCGATCGCGCCGTTGTAGAGCGGCGTGCGGCGACGCGCCTTCATGCCGAGTTGCGCAGGCAGGGCCGGATCCGACGACAGCATCCAGACCTGCCAGCCGGGCCAGTTGCGGCGCAATGCCTCGCCGATCGCCTGCATTGCCGCTTCGTGCCGGGTCGACGGCTGCCGGGGGTCCTCGCCGCGCGCGGCGATCCGTTCGCCGTAAGGCGGATTGGCGATGACGAGTCCCGGCGTTTCGAACGGCGGAGCGATCCTC